>JAADFT010000041.1:0-15171 GCA_013152765.1 Calditrichota bacterium
TGCAAGCTGCCGACGGCGCGCGGCAAGACGCTTGGCGAGATGCTGGAAGCAGCCCGCAAGGGTGAGCTGAAGGCGCTGTTTGTTGTGGGCGAGAATCTGCTGCGTGCGTGGCCGAACACGCCCGCAGTGGAAGAAGCGCTCTCCAAACTTGAGTTTCTCGTCGTGCAGGATCTTTTCGCCCACGAAACGGCTCAGAAGGCGGACGTGGTTCTGCCAGCTGCAGCATTCGCCGAGAAGGACGGCACGTTCACGAGCACCGACCGTCGTGTGCAGCGTGTGCGCAAAGCTGTGGAACCGCCCGAACATGCCCGGGCGGACTGGGTGATTCTGCTTGACCTGCTCGAGGCCTTCGACGTCAAGGAAAAAGCCAAGAAGCCCGAGGACGTCTTCGAAGAAATGACGGCGTTGATGCCGATTTACCAGGGCCTCGATTGGGACGAAATTGGGCACACGCCGGGCGGAATGCAGTGGCAGGCAAGTGTTCCGGAAAATCCGACCCTTCTGGTGCCTCAGATTCGCGAATCCGAAGAAAAACCGGATGAGACGCTGCCCCTCCTTGCTTTCGTTGGACGGCCCCCGTTTCACTGGAACACCGGCACACTGGTAGAGCGTGCTCACACGCTCATCCGCGAGTACCCGGTTTCCGAAGTGCTGATCAATCCGGCCGACGCCCGGGAGCGTCAGTTGCGCAGCGGCATGCCGGTACGTGTGCACACCCGCAAGGGCAGTATTCAGCGCACGCTGCGAGTGTCGAAGGAAGTTCCAGCGGGCACCATTTTCCTGCCAATCCACTTCAGAGACGGGCTTACGGTGAGCGTCTTGAACGACGCCCTCGAACCTGAATCGAAAGTGCCAGCGATGAGAGTGGTTGCTGCCAACCTGGAGAAGCTCGGATGAACGTAGGCGACAAACTGAGCGCCCCGAAAGATCAGATTCTCAAAGCGCTGGATCGGCTACGGAAGAACTGGAAGATCGTCGGGCCCACAGAAGGCCCCGACGGCGAGGTCATTTTTCGCGAAATCGAGTCATCCGACGAGATCACTTTCAACTACGTGAACGAGCTGGACCCGATCAAGCGCTTCCTGGCGCCACCAACAGAGGAACTGTTCAGGTTTCGCACAAACGGGGAGGTGAAGCTGGAACTGCCAGAGCCTCCGCCGCGGCAAATCCTGTTCGGCATTCGCTCCTGCGACGTCAAGGGCATTCAACACTGGGACAAGTTTTACAGCGGCAAGTTTGTGGACGACGCCTACTTTGCGCGTCGCAACAACACGGTGCTCATCAGCCTGGCCTGCAACGAGCCTCTGGAAACCTGCTTCTGCATTTGCACGGACACGGGACCCTTCCTCGAGGAAGGCGACGGCTACGACGTGCAGTTGACGGACCTCGGCGAACGCTTCCTGGTGGAAATCGGCAGCGAACGAGGATTGCAGGTGCTGGAAGAGGCCGGGTTCAAAGCTGAGGCGGCTTCGGCCGAGGAGCTGGCGAAGCGCGACGAACTGATGCGTCAGTGCGACACGAAGTTCGAAACCACGGCTTTCATGGCCAAAGGCATCGTTCAGATGACCAACGGCCGGGTGCGCGACAGCCTCTGGGAAGAAATGGGCCACGAGTGCTTCAGCTGCGGCGCCTGCACGCACCTGTGTCCCATGTGTACGTGCTTCGACGTGCAGGATGTGATGGAAGCCGAAGACTGCGGCCGCCGGGAGCGCTGCTGGGATTCCTGCCAGTACGCAGGCTACACGCGCGAGGCGTCGGGTCACAATCCGCGTGCGGCCACGGGAAGCCGCATCCAGCGGCGATTCTACCACAAGCTCAGTTTCGCCTACATTAAGCAAGACGGCCACCACGGTTGTGTTGGCTGCGGCCGTTGCATCATCGCGTGCGAAGCGATTGGGCTACTCGACCTGCCGGCGGTTCTGAAACGTCTGCGGCGGGAAGGGCAGCCGGTGGAAGTCACGCAGGTCCCCACGGAGTGAGAGCGACTTTGGGCAACGGAGGCCAACGTGAGCGGAAGTAACGGAAACGGCCACCTGTACGTTCCGCAACTGGCGGCCATCGTCAAAATCACAGACGAGACGTACGACACGAAGACCTTCACGCTTCGTTTCGTTGACGATGACTACCGGAAGAATTTCACTTTCAAGTCCGGCCAGTTTGTTGAACTGAGCGTTTTTGGCGCAGGCGAGGCGCCTTTCGGTTTCGCGTCGAGCCCGAACCGGCGCGAGGATTTCGATGTCACGATTCGCGCTGTCGGTCGCGTGACCAACGCTTTGCACGCGAAACGGGAAGGTGACCTGGTCGGCGTGCGCGGCCCGCTTGGCAATCACTTTCCTTTCGAAGAAGTGATGGGCTACGACATCTTGTTCGTTGGCGGCGGAATCGGGTTGCCCCCGCTCCGCTCGCTGATCGAGCCGATGCTGGAGGCCCGCGAAAAGTTCGGCCGCATCATCATCCTGTACGGCGCGCGCACGCCTGCGGACCGCGTGTACAAATCCTGGCTGGTCGAGCTGGAGAAGCGCGACGACATCGAGTTCATGCAAACGGTGGACGTCGGGGATGATTCCTGGACCGGTAACGTCGGGGTGGTCACGACGCTGTTCAAGAAGATCTCGGTGGATCCGAGCAAGACTGTCGCGTTTACCTGTGGTCCCCCGATCATGATCAAATTCGTGATCCAGGATCTTCTGCAGATGGGCTTCGATGGCGATCACATCATTTCCACGCTCGAGCGCTACATGAAGTGCGGTGTTGGCAAGTGCGGCCACTGCGCCATCGGCCACAAGTACGTGTGTACCGACGGTCCCGTTTTCAGCTTCACGCAAATGAGGGCGCTGAGGGAACAATGGTAAAGCACGAATGGCAAAAGCGTGCCGTGGTGAGTTCTGCTTTGGCAGCAGCTCTGAGTGCGATTCTCCTCGTTGCTAACGTGGCTGCGGGGCAGACGTCTGAGGAATGCCTGCGCTGCCACGGTCTTCGTGGTCTTACCAAACCAACCGGTGAAAGCGTGGCCATCGACTCGGCTGCTTTCATGGCGTCGGCTCACGCCAAAATCGGTTGCACTGGTTGCCACGAAGGCGACTGGAGCTACCCTCACGTGGAGACGCAGAAGGCTTTGGCTTGTGGCGAGTGCCACCAGGATACTTACCGGCGCTACCTTTCAGGAATTCATGGTCGTGAAGCGCAGAAGGGCAATCCCGACGTGCCCACGTGCATCACCTGCCACGGCATTCACGACGTGGTGCCGATGGCCGAGCTGGCAAAGCGCCGCAAGGCCATGGAAACCTTGCTCCTCGACAAATGCGTGGACTGCCATGCCAACAAGCAGCTCATGCAAAAGTACGGGCTGCCGTTGGACCGCTACGTGACGTACGAAACGAGCGCTCACGGGCGCGCCGACCGGTTTGGCTCGCTGGCTGTGGCCCGGTGTGCCACCTGCCACGGCGCCTGCGCCATTCTGCCGCCGGAAGACCCGGAGTCGCCGGTGAACCCAAAGAATCTGGTGAAAACCTGCGGCAAGTGCCACGAGCATCCGGAGCGTTTTGCCAAACGGCGGTTCCACGTGATGTCGGCCGCGGCGCAGACCAGCGCTGTGTACACGAAGATTTTGCGGGCCGTCATCGGTGTGATTGTGGCATTCGGCGCGGTAGGGGCTGTGGTCTTCGCGATCGTCGCAATCCGGCAAGAATAAGCGCGAATGGGACTGGAAGAAGACCTGAGATCGATTGTTGACGGCCGTTTTGTGATCGTAGGGGTCGGCAACGAAGAGAAGGGTGACGACGCGGTTGGCGTCGTGGTTGTTCGGAATCTGCAGCGGCTTGGGGTGCCGGCCATCGATTGCGGTGACATTCCGGAAGGTTACACCGATCTGATCAAGGCACGACATCCCGAGACAGTGTTGTTTGTGGACGCAGTGGATTTAGGCGCGGAGCCCGGAAGCGTGGCACTCATCAGCGCAGACCAGCTTGCCGACGTGAAACACGACACCCATCGGCCGTCGCTGAGGCTGGTGATGCGCTACCTTGAGGCCGAGACGGGCGGGCGCTGTTACGTACTCGGGGTTCAGCCCAGCCGGATTGGCAGTCGGCGCCAGATGAGCCCCGAAGTTGAGAAAGCGGCAGTTGAGATTACGCGAGTGCTCCGTGGAATTCTCAGTGACTGACTGAGGGTCGCGAGACGATGGAAAACCTGATTCTGTGCCTCTTCCTGGTACCTGTTGTTGGCGGAATCATTGCCGGAGTTGTTCGCAAACCCAAGGTTGCCGACGTGGTCGCCGTGCTCGCAGCGGGCGGCACGCTGGTGGTGGCGGGCATTGTGATTCTTGCCACCTACCCCGGCACGACCAGCCAGCTTGTGTCGACCTGGCCCTGGGTGAAGAAACTGGTTGTCGACGGCCTCTTTGGCTACCTGGTGGATCCCCTGGGCATGCTGCTGCTGACGGTGGTCGCGCTTCTGGGCTTCCTGGTGGTCACCTACTCGGTCAGCTACCTGGGGCGCGGCAACAAAGAGCACGCCGACGTAGAGGGCAAACAACGCCATCATTTCTGGATGCTGATTTTCATCGCCTCGATGATCGGCGTGGCTCTCTCACCGAATCTGTTGCAGCTTTACTTCTTCTGGGAAATCACGACCGTCTGCTCCTGGGCGCTGATTTCTCACTACCGTAACGAGGAATCGCTGAGAGCCGGTTTCAAAGCCGTGCTCATGACGGTTTCGGGCGGGCTGTTCTTCGCCGTCGCTCTGGTTCTTCTGTACGTGTACACCGGCTCGTTCAACTTCGACGCGCTCGACAAGGTGAGCCCACACCTTCGCGCTCTGCTGTTCCTGTTCTTCGTGATTGCCGCCTGGGCCAAGTCGGCGCAGGTACCGTTCTACACGTGGCTGCCCGACGCCATGGCTGCTCCGACCACGGTCAGCATGTACCTGCACGCCGCCGCCATGGTGAAGGCGGGCGTCTTCCTGGTGGCGCGGCTTGCCATTGCCAACTACCACATCTCCTTCGGTAGCGGTCTCCTGGTGGCTGTGATGGCCGTGGTCACGATGCTGGTCGGCGTTTACCTGTTCTTCTTCCAGGATGACCTGAAGCGGTTGCTCGCTTACTCCACGATCACGCACCTCGCCTACATTCTGCTGGGTGTCGGACTTGGAGTGATGGGCTCCACAACGGGGTTGCTGGGCGGGCTGCTGCACATCATCAACCACGCCATGGGTAAGGCGGTCCTGTTCCTCTGCGTCGGCGCGATTTCTTACACGACTGGTGTACGGAGCATCAAGGACCTGAGCGGTTTGAGTTACAAAGCACCGATCACTTCCATCGCTTTTTTCGTCGGCATGTTGACGATTACTGGTGTGCCGCCATTTGCGGGCTTTTGGAGCAAGTTCTTCCTGTTCACCGGAGCAGTAGACCTGGGCGGTTCTGTCGGCTACCTGCTGCTGATTCCGTTCTTCTTCGAAGTGGTGGTTGCTTTTGCCTGGTTCCTGCGCGTGGGGCAAAAAGTGTTCTTTGGAGAAGTGTCGCCGACCGCAGCTACGGCCGGTGACCCACCCGCGGCGATGACCACAGCCCTTATCGTGCTGTCGGTCATGTGTCTGGCAGCGCCGCTGGTGGGACTCGCCATCATTCAGGCGATCCGCTTCTGAAGGGTCAGCGTACGGCCTCGTGAGCCGTGGCGCTGGGTCCTGCAGGCACTCAGGAGCGACCAGCGGATTCGAGCTGGTGGTGAGTTCTTCAGCGAGGTGGACTTTCGCTCTGCTCGGCTCGGAAGGTCCTGCCTCGCCGGAGAACTGAGCGGCTTCTGGCAGTAGCCGAGCTGTTCTTCGGAGGTGGGCGATGGAAAAGCAGTGGTACCGGGTCTTGAGCCCGGCGGTGGCTCTTGCCCTGAGCGTCTGCTTGTGGCAGGCTGCCGCCGCGCAGTCGACGTTGCCGTGCAACACTTGCCATGCGGAGAAACACGGTTTGTGGCTAACTGGCAAACATGCGGACACACAGCAGGATGTAGCCGACGAACTCGCCGAGGAGTGGGCAGGTCTTCCACCTGACTCGGTGATCTTGGGTTCGGAGGCAGAGAACTGTGTCGCTTGCCATGGGCCGACGGCGGTTGCCGTTGGGGACGGGATGACCGAAGTGGAAGTCATGGCTCACTTCTTCACGACAACCAACGGCGTTTACACCGACTCAACCAAAGCTGCGGATGAGGAGAACTGGCCCCACGTGTTCTGCACAGCGTGCCACAACGTGCCGCAGAATCATCCGACCGAGGCTCCTGTGGTTGGTTACTTCAACTCGACCTCCAGAAGCTACGAAGCGGTGAACAGGGTTTCGGACCTGTGTGGACACTGTCACGGCACGGTTCGGTTTGCCGACACGGATCACCGCCGGTACGACGCGTGGTTGATGAGCAAACACGGTCATGGCGGTCAGGCGGATGTTGCTGAGGAACTGGCAGAAGAGTGGGCCGGCTCCTCTCCTGAGGATGTGGTGAGCGGACCCGAGGCGGAAAACTGTGTGGCATGTCACGCTCCAACCGCGGTTCAAATTGGCGGCGGCATGTCAGAGGCGGATGTCCTGCGCCACTTCTTTTCGACGGAGGCGGACACGTTCTCTGAAAGCACGGAGCCAGTGGACACGCTGGCCTGGCCTGATGTGGCATGCAATGCGTGTCACAATCCTCACAAACCGGACACGCTCTCGTTCTTCAATTCCAGCACGGGTGCGTACGAGATCGTGAGCGGACCGAACGAGCAGTGTGGCCAGTGCCACGGAAACCTGCGTTTCCCTGACACGGATCACCTGAGCTACAACATGGAAGCCGGCAAAGGTGGTGTTGGCGTGCAGGACATGGTGACGATGCCTGGTGTGAAGTGTGTGAACTGCCACATGCACCAGGGTGAAGAGGAAGACACCAACGCCATGATGTACGGCGGTCACTCATGGTCGGTGTTCATACAAGAGGAAGACGGCACGGTGACTGCTGCCTGCACGTCGTGCCATGCCAACATGGACGCAGATTCGGCGATGGCGCAAGTAGAGCGCTGGCAGAATGAGTTTGCTGCGCTGGATTCTGTGGCCCAACAGAAAGTCGCGGCGGCTGAGGCTTATCTCGAGGAGCACCCTGATTCGCTCAAACAGATCTCGCTTTCCGAGGCCCAACAGAACCTCTTCTTCGCGGAATCGGACGAGAGCGGTGGTTTTCACAATCACAAATATGCGATGGCGCTGCTCAACGACGCTGTGGAGAAAGCCTCGGCCGTTATCTCCGCGGTCGAAGTGGCTCAGGGAGGCGTGCTGCCGGAACGGTTCGAACTGTCTCAGAATTTCCCGAACCCCTTTAACCCGAGCACGGAAATCAAGTTCGCCGTCCCGAGAAGCTGCGACATTGTCCTTGTTGTGTACGATGTCTTTGGCCGGCGCGTCAAGACCCTGAAGCAGGGCCACCTCGCTGCAGGGAAGTACGTGGTGGCCTGGGATGGCACCGACGAGAACGGGCGCCAGGTTGCAGCGGGTACGTACATCTGCCAGCTGCGTGCCGGCAGTTTCGTAGGCGTGAGGAAAATGGTCCTCTTGCGCTAAGCGGTAGTGAAAGTGCGGCGTATTTACGTTACGCGAGAAGGTTGTGGCTGCTGGTTGCCTGAGTGCCTGCAACTTTTGGTTGAAACAGAATCGATCTAACTCTGCATCGAGCGACACATCGTTGACAAAGGGCCTGAGGAGTAGGGTATGAACCCGTTGACACTCTACGGTTGGGCGCTTGGAGTTCTTCTGGCTGGAGCCTGTGTTACCTTCTTGGCCGGACTGAAAACACGGCGAATCGGCGGACTGGCTCTCGTGTTTGCTACGGTGGGGACTGCGTTAGCCTTTGCCGCCAGTGTTTTGGTGTTCGTCCACGGCACGGCTCAGACGGCGGGCAGTCTCTTTGTGGTGCCCGGACTCGGCGCAACACTCGTCGTTCGGCTGGATTACCTGAGCGCCTTCTTCCTGGGCGTCATTGCGCTGGTTTCGTTCTTAGTGACGCTCTACTCGCAGCGGTACATGCTCATCCCCAGGTTCGCGGATCTGAGTCCGCTGGGTTACTACCCGGTGTTGCTTTTCTTCTTCGCCGGCACGATGAGCGTGGTCGGCATGACGGACATGTTCTTCTTCTTCATCGCCTGGGAGTTCATGACACTGGCCTCGTATGCGCTGGTCATCTACGATCGCAAGCGGAACGAACGGTTGCGCGCAGGCTTCAAGTACTTCCTGATCACGCACATCGCGACTGGTTTGATGTTGCTCGGAGCCATCATCATCTACGTCTACGGTCGCACGTTCTCGTTCGAAGGGATGCGCGCCACCTTGCAAGCGATCATGGGCGTGCACCCCTGGGCAACGCACATCGCACTGGCCTGCTTCTTCATCGGCTTTTCGACGAAAGCCGGTATCCTGCCGTTCGGCGATTGGCTGCCTGATGCCTACCCGGCGGCTCCGAGCCCGGCCAGTGCTGCCTTTGCGGGAGGCATGAGCAAGCTCGGCGTGTACGGCATCGTTCGAATCTTCTGCGAGATCCTGCCTGTCAGCGAGTACACCAAGATCTGGGGCATGGTAATCGCCCTGTTCGGCACGCTGAGCATTTTCGTCGGCACGATGACGGCCATGATGCAGGACGACAGCAAGCGCCTGCTCTCGTTCCACGTGATTGGCCAGGTTGGTTACATGTTCCTGGGTGTGGGCGCGGGCATCTACTTCATGGCTACCTACCCGGCTATTGCGCTGGTAGCGCTGTCTGCGGGTCTGTTCCACGTGCTCAACAACATTTTGTACAAGTCCAGCTTGTTCCTCAACGCTGGCTCGATCTTTTACAAGACGGGCACGCGGAACCTCAAAAATTGGCGGCTTGGCCAAGCTGATGCCCTGGACCGCAGCCACGGCAATCATCGCGTCCTTCAGCATCGCTGGTGTGCCGCCTTTCAACGGTTTCAGCAGTAAATGGCTCATCTACCAGAGCACAATTTTCGGCGGAATCCACATCCCGATCTTCGTTGGCTTTGCCATCGTGGCGATCTTCATCTCGGCGGTAACGCTGGCATCGTTCATCAAGTTCTTCGGCGCTTCGTTCTACGGCAAGCTGAGAACCCCTTCTGGCGACACAACGCCTGGCGATGTGCCAGTCCTGATGCAGATCCCGCAAACGGTGCTGGCAGCTCTCTGCATCGTGATCGGCTTGATGCCCCTCGTGCCGTTGCGCTGGATCTACCGCAGCGTGGCCAGCATCTACAGCGGTGTTCAGCTCCCTCAGTTTGCGGAAGTGTTGGGAGGCGGCACCTCTGCGGTTGGATTGAACTTCGGTGGGGGGCTTGTGGCGAACTGGCACCCCGTCACGGTGACCCTGGTCGGGCTGGTTTTGCTGGTGCTGAGCTACGGCATTTACCGCTCTGGCAGGGCACAACGGCGGGCAGTGGACACGTGGTACTGCGGTGAGATGCACACGGATGCTGAGGTCCACTACAAGGCGCACAGCTTCTACCTGCCCTTCAAGCAGATGTTCCGCGTGCGCATCGGTCGGCACGAGTGGGAGGGCGTGTACATCACAATCCGTTACCCGGAGCTTCGCTTGCGGCCCGACAACTGGCTTGTGAAGGCCGTGGATGTGGACCGCTGGTTCTTCTACCCGATTGTGAACGGTTTTTACAAAGTGAGCGAGTGGTTCAGGAAGTCGCACGTGGGCATCCCGCACGTGTATCTGGCCTGGGCCATCGTCGGTGTGATTGGTGCTGTTTGGCTGCTGTTTGCTCTACACTGACGCAATTCAACCGAGAACAGAACAACACTGGCATAGTAAGGCAGTTCGGACAAGGGAGAGACGCCACATGACAACCGGTGACGTGATCGCAAAGCTGAAGGAGCGCTTTCCCGACAAGATCACCGAGGCCAAGACGCCTGTGGACGACATGGTGGTGGTCACGGTGCCGCGCGAGCACGCTGTCGAAGTGTCCGACTACGTGTTCAACCAGTGGCACGCACGTTTCGTGATCGCCGCCGGGACCGACTACAGGGAAATCACAGGCGAGTACCTGGTGGACTACAATTTCTCGCTCGCCTCGGACCACATCTTCCTGACTCTGCGGGTGCCGGTGAAGGCTGACGATCCCTGGATCGAGGCCATCACCAAGAAGGTGCCCGCGGCGAACTGGGCGGAGCGGGAAATTCAGGACATCCTCGGTGTGAAGCTGGTCGGGCATCCGGACCCGCGGCGCCTGGTTCTGGCCGACGACTGGCCGGAAGGGTTGCATCCTTTGCGTCGCGATGTTCCCTACGACTCCTGGCCCGATCACAACGAGGAGCGAAAGCCTCCGATGGCTGATCCGCCGCCAGGCGCTACGGTGGTGCCAATCGGCCCGTTCTTCCCGGTGCTGGAAGAGCCCGCGTACTTCCGTGTGTTCGTGGAGGGCGAGAAGGTAGTCGGCTGCGATTACCGCGGTTTCTACAACCACCGTGGGATCGAAAAAGTGGCCGACAGCCAGCTCAACTACAACCAGGTGCCCTTCATCGCCGAACGCATCTGCGGCATATGAGGCTTCGTGCACAGTACGGGGTACTGTCAAGCACTGGAAAAAGCAGCACAGATTGAAGTTCCGCCGCGGGCGCGGTTCATTCGCACCATCATTCTCGAGCTGGAGCGCATTCACAGCCATCTGCTGTGGCTGGGCATCGCGGGCCACATCATCGGGTTCGACACGGTGCTGATGCAGGTGTGGCGCATCCGCGAGCCGGTCATGTGGCTTGCGGAGCAGATCACCGGCAATCGTAAGCTCTACGGCATGAACATCGTCGGGGGCGTACGCCGCGACATCCCCAAAGAGCTCCACCCGAAGATCATCGAAGTGATGGACAAGGTGGAGAAGGAGACCATTGCCGTACTGAACGCGGTGGTGGACGACACTACCCTGCGGATGCGTCTCGAAGGCGTGGGCGTGGTCCCGAACAAGGATGCGATCGCCCTGGCCATCCTGGGGCCATCGGCGAGGGGATCCGGTGTGGCCGTGGACGTCCGGGTGGACCACCCGTACGCCGCCTACGCTGAAGTCGGCGTGAACGTGGTGGTGGAGACGGGCGAGGACATCTGGGCCCGTACCGTGGTGCGCATCAAGGAGACGCTGGAATCGGTGCGCATCGTGCGCGACGCCCTCGCCATGATGCCCGAGGGCCCGATCGAAGCCAAAATCGACGAGCCCATCCCACCGGGACTGGTGGCGTGCTCGTCCGTGGAAGCGCCGCGGGGCGAGACGCACCACTTCGTGATCACCAGCGACGAACCTCGGCCTTACCGCTGGAAGGCGCGTGCGCCGACGTTCCAGAACCTCCAGGCTGTCCCGCTGTCCATCATGGAAGAGACGATCGCCGATGTCCCGATTACGGTCGGCAGCTTCGACCCGTGCTTCTCGTGCACGGAGAGGGTGGAAGCAGTGGACGTGCGCACCGGCGAGTTGAAGGTGTACACGAAGCGGGAACTGGAGCAACTGAGTCGGGCCAAGACGAAGCTTTTGCGTGGAGAGTGACGAAGCTGGCTTTCGACGTTGGCTTCATTGCTGATCCGGAGGCATGATGAATCGTGCATTGGGCATTGGACTGCTGAACCTGGTCCTGGTGCTGGCGCTTTCGCCGCTGCTGGAGGGCATCATTCGCAAACTGAAGGCATTCGTGCATTCGCGAATTGGTCCTCCACTGTACCAGCCGTACCTGGACCTGTTCAAGCTGCTTGGTAAAGAGGAGATCGACAGCGAGACGAACGTGCTGTTCCGCTGGTCTCCGATCATCGCCTTCGCCGCTGTGATGCTGGTGGCGTTGTTGACCCCGATCGGCCTTGTGCCTCCGATGAACGGCGCCGGCGAGGTCATCGTGTTCGTCTACCTGATCACGGTGAGCGGTGTGATGATCATGGCGAGCGGCATCGGCTCTGCCAGCCCCTTCGCGATCGTGGGATCGTCGCGCGAAATGATGATGATCCTGACGGTGGAGCCAATTCTGGCCATTGCCCTCATCACGGCCGGAGTCAAGGCTGGCTCGATGCGGTTTTCCGACATCCTGGCCTACCAGATGTCGCATCCGTACTCGCTGTCGATGGGAATCGTCACCTTTGCTCTCTTCCTGGCGGTCCTGGCTCAACTTGCCAAGCTGCCGTTCGACATCGTGGAAGCCGAGACCGAGATCATGGAAGGGCCGTTCATCGAGCAGAGCGGCCCACGGCTGGCACTGTTCAAATGGAGTTTCTTTGCCAAGGAGCTGATTTTTGCGTCGATCCTCGCGGCCATTTTTCTGCCCTGGCCGCGGGTGGAGGCATCGGTTCTGGCCGTTGTCGTGACGCTGCTAAAGGTCGTGGTAATTCTGCTCCTGGTAGGCGTGATCGATTCCGTTAACCCACGCCTGCGCATCGATCAGGCAATTCGTTTCTACTTCTCGATGATTTTCGTGGCCTTAGTGGGCTTGGCGTTTGCTCTGGTGGGTTCATGAGTCACAGCCGGTAAGTTGCCGAAACGGAGACCACCATGTTCAAAGGGAAGGCTAAGGAAGCGCTGATTTGCTTTTCGAACCCGCGGGTTACGCTTAAGTACCCGTTCGAGCCGCAGGAACCGCCGGACGGCTTTCGCGGGCGAATCAGCGTGGACGTGGAGAAGTGCATCGGCTGCGGTGGGTGCGCCAATGTCTGCCCGTCGCGACTCATCCGGTTCTACGACGACGGCGACGTGACGCGGATGGAGTTCATCCTGGATCGCTGCACCTACTGTGGGCGCTGCGCGGATGTGTGCCCGGAAGACGCAATCACGATGACCAAGGAGTTCGAAACGGCCACAGACGACCTGGAAGACCTGTACATCATCCAGGAACTGTACATGGGCACCTGCAACCGCTGTGGACGCTGCTTCGAGACCGACAACTGGATTGACAAGATCCCGACGCGGCGGAACCGCGAAGGACGCAACTTCGTGGGCCCGGCCATGCCGCACGTGCAGCCAATCAAAGAGGTCGCGAAATGAGCAACCACATTCTGGTGACCCTCACACTGGCGATCCTGATCACGAGCATCTTTACAGTGGAGCTGCGGAACCTGCGCACCACGGTCTACTTCTACTGGCTCCACTCGGCGCTCTTGCTCAGCATCATTACGGCCTACGCCACAGTGATGCACAACCCCACGTTGTACATCTGGTCTGTGTCGGTGCTGGTGACGAAGGTGATCATCATCCCCACGCTGATGCTGACCTTCCTGCGCCGAGTGCCTGCTTACGAGTTTCGCCCGGTCATTGGTTTCGGCGCTTCGCTGGTCATCATCGTGTCGATCGAGATCGTGTTCTACAAGCTGTTCCACGCTTACGCGTACCTGCTGGCGCCGACCGCTCAGGCACAGCAGGAACCGACACGGTCGCTTCTGGCTGGCGCTTTCACCGTTTTCCTGCTGGGCATCTACGCCCTGCTGACACGGCGTGATGCGCTGAAAACCGTGGTGGGTCTGGCCCTGATGGAAAACGGTGTTCACCTGGTCTTGCTGGCTCTGGCCTCGCAGTTGCCGGAGACCACGATGATCGGTATCCTTACAGACGTGGTTGTGGTTGTTGGCTTGCTGCTCTACATCAGCACGCAAGTGTACGAGATCTTCGGTGTGACGGACACGGCGCGACTTTCCGAATTGAGGCACTGATCGAGCGAGGGTAGACAATGGTCGAATCCTCATTGCCGTTGGTAGTCATTCTCCTACCCATTGCGGGTTCACTGCTGGTTTTTGGGCTGAGCTTCACGGGGCTCAAATCGTGGCGGGAGGGCTTGTCGCTCCTGTTTGCCCTGGTTACCTTCGGCCTGTCGCTGCAGATCGCCAACCAGGTGTGGCACGGAGCACGGCTGTCCAGCCTGAACATGGCGCTGTACGTGGGTGGACTGAGCGCCCTGATGCTCGTTCTGGTGGACGGGATGGTCATTCTGATCCTGATCCAGTCCATCCGCTACATGCGCAAGGAACTGGCGCGCGGGGTGACGTCCGAAGCGCGCCTCAGCATGTACTACGCCCTCGTGCTGCTCTTCACCGGCACGATGAACTGGACCGTGACTACCAACAACATGGTGATGCTCTACGTGGCCGTCGAGGGCACAACGCTGGCCACGGCTCTGCTGGTTGCCTTTTACCGCAGCAAAGCCTCGCTGGAGGCCGGTTACAAGTACATCCTGCTGGTGGTGGTCGGCATCACGTTTGCCCTCTTCGGCATCGTGTTGATCTACGCGGCGGCCGTTCCGCACCTGGGTTCGGGACGCGAGGCCCTGATGTTGACGGAGGTCGGGCGCATTGCCAATGTGATCCCGAAGAACATTGCCCTGCTGGCGGTGGCGTTCATGACCTGCGGTTTTGCCACCAAAGCAGGTCTTGTGCCCTTCCATGCCTGGCTCCCGGATGCCCACGCGGAGGCACCGACGCCAATCAGCGCTTTGCTTTCCGGCTTGATTATCAAGGTGGGCGCCTACGCACTTGCCCGGACGGTCACGATCTTTGCGCCGCATTACCACGCGGTCGTTGTGTTCATCGCCATTCTGACGTCTGCCAGCATGGTCATCGGCATCGTGATGGCTCTGGTACAGGACGACCTCAAGCGTTTGCTGGCGTACTCGAGTGTGTCCCAGATCAGCTACGTGTTCGAGGGACTCGGCTTAGGCACCTACCTCGGGATCTACGGAGGCCTGTTCCACCTGGTTAACCACACGCTCATCAAAGCCCTCCTGTTCATGAGTGTGGGCGCGGTGATGTACGCCACGGGCGGCAAACGGAAAATCTCGGAGCTCGGAGGGCTTGCTGGCAAGATGCCCATTACGGCGGTCGGCTTCTTCGTCGGTGCGCTGGCGATCGGCGGGCTGCCACCCTTCAACGGCTTCATGAGCAAGTTCACACTGTTCCTTGCGATGGGTGAGGCCCACCTCTACTGGGCCATGGCCATCGGCATCTTCACCGGGCTGCTGACGATTGCCTGCTTGGTGTGGGCTGCGTACCGGGTGTTCTGGCGTCAGCCTGCGACGGAAGTCACGTCGGACGGCGGTGCCGAGGTGCGCGAAGTGCCATTCCTGATGTGGTTCAGCATCGCAGTGCTGGCGATTTTGTGCATCGTGATTGGCATCTACCCGCAGATTCTGTACCGTCCGCTGGACGCCGCAACCAACGC
>JAADFT010000041.1:15226-18041 GCA_013152765.1 Calditrichota bacterium
CCTCGTTTCACAGGTTTGGTTCTGAATCTGCAAGTCTTTGGGTGCTGCAGGAAGACTCGACTGACTGAAAGCGATTACCAAGCGGAGAATCCCCGATGTTTCGGAAGCTGTGTTTGAAGGCTTTCCCCAAGGCGCTGTGGGTTTACCACGCCAACTGCGGGGCATGCAACGGCTGCGACATCGAAATCATCAACGTGCTTACGCCGTACTACGACGCCGAGCGTTTCGGGATCAAGCTGGTGGGGTCGCCGAGGCACGCGGACGTAATTCTGGTGACAGGCGGGGTGACCCGGCAGGTGGCCCCCGCGCTGCGGCGCCTGTACGAGGCAACGCCTGATCCCAAGCTGGTGATGGCCATCGGCTCGTGTGCTTGCGGCGGCGACATGTGGTTCGACAGCTACAACATCTGGGGCGGCGCGGACAAGGTTGTGCCCGTGGATTACTACGTGCCCGGCTGTCCGCCTCGTCCGGAGGCCATCCTTTACGCTGTAGCTGTGGCGCTCGGGATGGCGCCGAAAAAGGTGGGCAAGAAAGTTCAAAGAGATTTCCCAGAGTTCGAAGAACCGGAATCGAAGTTCATGAAAAGCGCGTAGTGGGACCGCTTCTTAGCTTCTGGAGGGATGTGACGGCCGTTTAGAGCGGGTGCCGGGGTACGGCACCCGCTTTTAGTTAGGGGCTGTGGAACGTCTCTTGCAGCTTCACTGAAGAGGGCTCTTGAACTTGTGGTCGCCCCCGGGCGTAAGGACTTCGGCAGGCGACTGGTGAGCATTTGCTGAGGCGTCACGGAGCGGGGCTACGTTTTGAGACGGGCGGTTGGAAATTACAGTCGAGGGGCGGATGGGGCAAGGTGAACGAACCGAGGTAAGAAAGATGGCAGATACACCAGCGCAGCAGAAAGCGGACGTGCTGATTGTGGATGACGAAGAAGTGATGCTTCACTCCCTTGGCGACTGGCTTCGACTCCAGGGGTTCGCGCCGCGTTTGGTTACCAGCGGCATGGCTGCTCTGGAAGCCGTGGAAGAGAAGAAGCCCGACGTCGCGGTGGTCGACATCAAGATGCCCGGCATGGATGGCATCACCCTTTTGCGGAAGATCAAAGAAATTGACCCCGACATCCCGGTGGTGATCATCACGGCGCACGCTACGGTGGAGAACGCCGTGGAAGCCATGAAGCAGGGGGCCTACGACTACATCATGAAGCCGTTCCCGCCCGAGAAGCTTGCCAATGTGCTGAGCAAAGTCGTGAGACAGCGGGAGCTGGAGGCCGAGAACGTTCGGCTCCGCCAGGAGCGGAAGACGTTTCTGCGAATCGCCATCGGAGTGCTGGTGAACTTCATCGTGCTGGCGCTTTTGCTGTACTTCGTGTTTGGTCGCTGAGTGCTGCTGCAATTGGGCGGACCGTGCAGCAGTCCGCTCTGGTGTTGGGTTTCCCATGGTCGCGGCGAAACGCGCTGAACGTTGTTGAGCCGTGTTGACGCTGTGCTGGGACGCACATGCCGGGGTGTTTCGTCCCACGCCGGGAACGGGGGTGGCCTCCAGACGTTGAACGATTGACTACCTACTTCGAGATTCCCGATCACCTTACCTTCCAGTGGGCTCGCATGGAAAGCTTTTCTCCACAAACACGCGTCCTGGTTGTCGACGACGATCCCTACGTGCTGCAGCACCTCGAGCGGCTCTTCAGTCGTAGCGGGCACGACGTTGACGTGGCCAGCACGGGAGCAGCAGCCCTGCAAATGTTCAGCGAGAGCCGCTACGACGCGGTCTTTCTGGACCTGGTCCTGCCGGACGTGGACGGTTTACAACTGTTGAGGCAGTTCCAGGGGCGCGGGGGCCGGACGGCCGTTGTTCTGATCACCGGTTACGCTTCCGTCCAGACGGCTGTGGAGGCCATGCGGCAGGGCGCGTACGACTACCTGCCGAAACCGCTGGACAGCGAGCAGGTGCTGCGCACTCTGGACAAAATCCTGGAAAGGCGACGGATCCTGATGACCCAGGAGGGGGAAAAGGGTTTTTCGGTGGGACCGGGCCGCTCGGAGCGAATCGTGACGCGCAGCCCGCGGATGCTCGAGATTCTGGAGCTGATCGACAAGGTGGCCCCAACGGACAGCACCGTGCTGATCGTCGGCGAGAGTGGCACGGGCAAGGAGCTGGTGGCGAAAGCGATCCACTACCGCAGTCTACGCCGGGATCGGCCATTTGTCACGGTGGACTGCGGGGCCATCGTGGAGACGCTGTTCGAAAGCGAGCTTTTTGGCCACGAGAAGGGCGCGTTCACAGGAGCCTCGGAGACGAAGCTGGGCAGCTTCGAACTGGCGGACGGCGGCACATTCTTCTTCGACGAAATCGGCAACATCTCGCTGAATGTGCAGGCCAAGGTGCTGCGCGCCATTCAGGAAAAGGAAATCCGCCGGGTCGGCGGCACCTCACCAATCGCAGTTGACGTGCGTGTGGTTGCGGCAACCAACCTGGATCTCCGCCGCGCCGTCGAGAAGGGCGCGTTTCGGGAGGACCTGTTCTACCGTCTCACGGTGTTTCCGCTCCACCTGCCTGCGCTGCGTGAGCGCCGGGAGGACATCCTGCCGCTGGCCGAGTACTTTTTGCAGCGTTTTGCTTCCCGAATGCACAAGCCGGTTGTGGCCATCAGCGAGGAAGTGCAGGAAGTGCTGTTGCGCTACGATTGGCCGGGCAACGTGCGCGAACTGGAAAACACAATCGAACGGGCCATGGTTCTGGAAGAAAGCAACACGCTGCGGCTCTCGAGTTTACCGGAATGGATTGTGGAAGCAGCCGAACAGGCTCCGCCAGGTGGTGC
>JAADFT010000042.1 GCA_013152765.1 Calditrichota bacterium
ACACTAGTTCGTAACAGAGGCAGAAACAGCAAGTTAGCTGTTTTTGCCTCTTTGCGTTTTAGGCCCAAATGGCCTGCGTGTGCATAAATTGTGTATGCGATATGCACACGTCAGCGGGGAATCATCACGTCGCAATCGTTGCAGAGGCAGCCTTAGGTAACCTCGATTTGTCCCGGAAGGGACAGGAAAGGAAGGCTGTCATGGCTTCTCTATTCAAGCGACGAAAGCAGTACTGGGTGAGTTTTTACCTCGATGGCAAGCACGTCCGAAGGTCTCTCAAGACAACCACCGAGAAGGTTGCCAAGGCCAAGGTCAGACGGATCGAATACGAGCTGGAGATCGGCGACTTGCAGATGGCCAGCAAGCTTCACCTCGCGACCATCCTGCAGGCGTTCTGCCGGCACCTGATGGCGACGCGGACGTACAAGTCATACAAGAACGACTTCAGCCGTCTGCGAATCTTCTTCGGCCCCATCTGCGAAGAACTCGAAATCCGGCCCCCGGGGCCTGCCAACAAGCCCCTGGCACGCCCCCGTCCGGACAAGTATGCGGGCAAGCACGCCCAGGCCAAGTTCCTGGAGGACGTCACACCCCAGGTGATCAATCGTTTCCTCGCCGCTCGGGAAGAGCAGAACGGCTGGTCGCCAAAGACGGCCAATCTCATGCGGCAGGAGGCCCTGCGGGATCCCACATTGGAGCGTACCGAGCAGGAACTTGAGGTGGCGATGACCAATGCAGCCACAGCCCGGAGCGTCGTCTCCGAGTTGTTCCAAGACTTGGACAAGTTCAATCTCGGTGATTACCAGAAATTCGATGACGAAGGCCGCGGCATGCAACGGCTTGTTGCCTTCGTGCAGCGGTCCGCCCAGATGGCAGGCGGTGAGTTTCGCTCTGTAGGTGAAGACATCTTCGAGCTACGACTGCCTGGCCAGAACCCGGCCTTGTTCACAACGGACCGAGATAAGGCGCTCGACTCGGAGACTATGGATCTGCTCGGCCTGGAGCACCCAATCGTTAGCCATTGGCTGGAGCAATGGTCGGCACTCGGCCCCGAGGAACGAGCCGTGTGCGGTTCACTGGACGGCACCGATGACAGTAGCGGCTTGCTGACGTTCTGGAGCGTCGTTGTCAACGCCCCCGGCGGTCAGAACTTGAAGCGAGTGATACGGCTGGCTCTTGATTGGAAGGGTAACCGCTCAGCCACGCTCGAAAACGCGGCCGACCGTATCTTGCAAATGCAGCCCGGCAATGGCCAGACCGGCGACCAGAACACACTCCATGTTCTGGCCAACGACAAGGCCACGGAGATTCTGCACCGGGATCTCATTCACTCCGGCGTCCTGCAGGATGGGGCGTCTTACTCAAGCAGACTGCTCGGATCCTTTGCGGCAGGTGGAAGACAGAGCTATCGCTAGCTGGGGGGAGAATCGCGGCCAGAAAAGCGGCCGCGAGGAAAGGAGTGAGAGAAAGGGGTCAGGGAGATACGGTGATCTCCGATGTCAGGAGGTTCAGTTGGATATCGGGATCCACTGGTAGGTTCCTGAGATGCTTGGTGAACTGGCCCAGCATGAGGCCGCCGGCGATGTTCGCACAGTAGCTGGTGGTCTTGGCTGTGCACCCCTTGCACCTTGAAAGGATGGCGAAGATAACAACCGCCACTGCTAGGTGCTGTCAAACGTTGGGCAAATAGCCAGACGAATATTGAGCCGGCTCGATTGAGCGGATATCTTTTTCCACCGGACACGCTATCTGCCTATCACAATAAGGAATAGGAAGGACCGCATGGAGGACATCGTGCTGACAGCCAGTGCCGCTCTGCCGCTGGACAAGATACTCACGCCGCCGGTGATCCGGTTGCTTATCCTGGCCGGGGCTCTCATCCTCGTCGGGGCGTTGTTGCGGAGCCCGCTCGTGAAGGGCTGGCTGGGCGAGCTGCAGGTGAACATCGCGGCCAGGCCGCTGCTGGACAAGCGACGATACCACCTTGTCAAGAATGTGACCGTGCCCTCCGGCGATGGCACGACGCAGATCGACCATGTGATCGTCTCGCGCTATGGCGTGTTCGTCGTTGAGACGAAGAACATGAGCGGCTGGATCTTCGGCACCGAGCGAGACGCCCAGTGGACCCAGAAGTTCCGCAAGAGCTCCTTCCGGTTCCAGACCCCCCTTCGGCAGAACTACAAGCACACTGAGACGATCGCCGAACTGCTCGGCCTGCCGCGGGACAGGATCAAGTCCGTCATCGTGTTTGTCGGCGGCGCCCAACTCAAGAAGGAAGTCCCGTCCAACGTGACGATCACCGGTGGATAATCCGTTACATCCGGTCGCACAAGCAGGAGGTCCTGAGCGAGGAACAGGTCCAGCGCGTGCTTGATGTGATTGCGTCGAGTCGGCTGGCCCCTTCGCTCCGCACCCACCGACAGCACGTGGAGCATGTGCGAGATCTGATGGCCGCGAAGGCCTCAGGAAGAGAAACGAAGTCGGCCAAGCCCAGCCCGCAGACAGCCCAGATCACCCCGAGTCCGGCATCGCAATCTGCCGCAGTGATCCCGGCCGACACTACCCAGAGTGTCCAGGACACTCCCACCTGCCCGAATTGCGGAATCGCAATGGTCCTTCGCGCGGCACGCAAAGGCCAAGCAGCAGGTGAGCGATTCTGGGGCTGCCCACGCTTTCCGAAGTGTCGCGGCCTCCAGCAGAAGACCTGAATTGTCTTTCGGGTCAGTTGCTGTGACCTTTCCTATTCAGCGTCATCAACTTCGATTTCGACGGGTGTTACGATACCAATCTCCGTGGCCACCGGGGTGTAGATATCAACATCCCGTTCCTCCGTATGCAGCGAGACTATCAACGAGTACCGAGTCTTTCGGCCCCACCGATCCAGGTGCGGTCGTTCCCGCCACCAGCCCACGACGGGATATACCCCGATTAGATTCGTTCGAGCTATGCTCGCGGCAGTCCCACGCCAAATGTCAGAATGGATGGAACCACGGTCCCGCGCGTTGGACCCGATGGTCCATCGGCCACTGTCTGCCGTGGTGTCAGGAGTTTGACCTTCCTCGCGTGCCGCATGGTTAAGTCGCACAATGAGTTCGTCACGCGTCTCTTCAGCGGTGTTGAGCTCAAAGCGAAGGCCGTGAGAGGCGTAGCGATAGCGGTCTCGCCAGCCAATCTGGCCGGGCCCCGGTTCAATGAAGTAGGACAACGTGACCCGTAGCGTCACATCAGCATCGCCTAGTCCAAGTAGAATATCTCGCGGCCAGGGGAGCTCGTGAACGTGCATGTCCAACGTCTTGTAGCTGCCATCATGCCTGTCGTAGGGCTGGATTTCACGCTGGGCGATCAACGTCAGGCTGTTCCTTGCACACCGGATGGCCCGCTCCAGGCTCGGCACGCCGTATCCGCAGATTCGCAGGAGCGTCTCGTAGCTGCTCTTGGAGGAGTCTTGCAGAAACGCACTTAGCATGGCCGGTGTCCACTCAGCTGAGTGCACCATCAGGGCTCGGATTGTCTCCGGCCACGCCTCCGGATAGGCCACCTGCAGGCGGGCCGCCATTCGGGCTGCTAGAGCGGTTGCGGCGCTCGTCATACTATGGGCACCGAAATGATGGACTGCTGGCCTATGATGGGTCGAGACAAGAGACAGGTCCCAAACCGCTTCGCAGTCGCCAGCTTCGTTCTTGGCGGCGTTCCCGCCCTCCATCAGGATCTCAGGCTTGGGAGGCCACTTCGTGTCCCACAACTCGGAGGTGCTAGTGAAGGGCGAAATTGATCCCGATGGGGCAACAGGCTGGTAGCCGTCAAGGTCAGGATCTTGGATGTTAGTCTTCTGTGTCCAAGCTCCGACCGTCAGGGCGTTCCATGCCTGGCCTGGGTCGTGGACCTCGTTGGTCCTCGTCCGATCAGGATAGTCCCTCCACTCGGTCGGATCGCTCGTGTTCCCGGCGGCGACCGTGATCAACCGCCGTGTGTCGTCCAGAGCTCCTGAGGCAAGGGCATCCACCTCACCAGACCATGACGATGGACGCCCCCCGTCTCGGTCATCGGTCGACGACACGGCCATGCAGATGATCCGGGTGCGCTCTGGTGCCTGGATCTCGGCGCGGCTGATTCCCTGAGCGGTCAGGTAGCCGTACAACTCGTGGGGATTCTCGTCGCCTGGACCTCGAAGGATCTTGGCTGATTCCAAGACGTGGGTGATGCGAACGCGGTGTCCGGACGCCAAGACCTCCTGCAGATCCCCAAAAGCGGCGACCCCGGCCATAAGTGTGCCGTGACCGTCCTGGTCGTGCGTGCCCCATTCCGTTCGGACCGTGTGGCAATCAGTCGTGGATAAGACGAGGCGGAGCAGTGGGTGGCCGTTGTTGACGCCCGTGTCCAGAACGCACACGGCTATGCCGGTATTGCTTAGATCAAGGCGACTCAACAGGTCTTCGACAGCCGTAGCTTGGTCTTCGTTCGGCAGTTCCAGCCAGAACGTGGCGGTATCCTTCGCCAGACGAAGCTCAGCGAGGTCATCACTGGCGCTAACGATCTCGGCGAGTTGCTGCCCAGTGGCCCTGATCTGGATGACGGTTCGCTCTGGGAACAAGAGGGCTCCCTCAGCCGCCTCTATACCCAGTTCGCCTAGCAAGCCCCGGAATTGCTGCTCCGCTTGGGCCTCGGCGTCTACTTCGGTCCGTATCCATGCCTCGCACCACGCCGCTTCTGCACTAGGCGATGGGACCGAATCCGTCCAGAAGGACCCAACCATGGCCAGACGGATGTCCGCGATGCTATCGACCAAACGGCGGTTCTTCGGCTCTCCCTTCGGCGTCCTGTCTGTCTGGTAAGCCTGAACCTTCCTCAGGAAATGGCCTTCCTTGCCGTGAGGCACAAACACGGTGGCAAAGGTGGCAGGTTCTTCTTCTCCGTCAATCTCCCGTTCGACGACGGAAAGCAGGCGGATCCCTGCAGGCCTCGACTCCAAACTCTTGCTCACCAGCTCCTCGCCCGGTGCGCTGCGGAACTCAAGGTAGGTCCCAGACCTCGTGGGCAGCGCTACTGCCCGCCGTTCTTCGGCACCGGTCACTGCTTGCCGCCAGGCCTCATCCAATCGTCTTCTGAGTCGCCCCGCATGCTCTGGGACGTCATGACGCGGTATGGGGCTCCCGCGAGACTTCCTCGGAGTTGTATAGTCCATGCGAGCGGAATGGTCGTCACCGACGAAGATGTGTCTGTAGCCCGGTTCAGCCATGGATTACCCCCTGTTCTTGCTGTAGATCTCTCGACGGTGTTCCAGCATATCCACCAGCAACTGCTTGGATACCGTCTTTCGCCTGCGGCTGGTCAGCAGGACCTGCTTGATGGCGTCGTCGCAGGCACGGGTGATCTCCGCGTGACTCAGCGAATCGGCTGCAGCAGCCAGATTCTCGATCTTCAGATCCTTCCGCAAGAACTTGCCCAGACGGTTGCGGATCAACTGCGCCCGCTGGTCGTTGTCCGGCAAGTCGTAGTACAGCACGTCGTCAAACCTGCGGAACAGCGCTGTGTCCAAAACCGCAAAGGTGTTCGTGGCTGCTATGATCATGCTCT
Organism: Calditrichota bacterium; assembly: GCA_013152765.1. Lineage (GTDB taxonomy): Bacteria > Zhuqueibacterota > Zhuqueibacteria > Oleimicrobiales > Geothermoviventaceae > Geothermovivens. The sequence goes on from JAADFT010000042.1 coordinate 5,575, forward strand.
CCGACTCGTCCTTCTCGATGAACTGAAGGAACGAATTCAGCACGCGCCGCATCTCGCCGACTTCGTGCTCTCGGCCGCGCTGCGTGCCGATAGCGTCGAACTCGTCGAAGAGGTAGATGCCGGGCTCCTCTTGGATCAATCCGAAAACCTGACCGAGCTTGGCCGCTGTCTCGCCCATGAATTTGGTGACGAGTTTGTGCATCAGGACCGTGTTTAGGGGCAGACCGACCTCGCAGGCGATTGCCCCGGCTGTCATCGTCTTGCCTGTGCCGGGAGCCCCCGCCAGCAAGATTCGGCGGCGGTTCGTCATTCCGTGCTGCTTCAGCCTCTGCCGATGCCGGTACTCCTCGAGAATGCGAGCAAGGCGGTCACGCAGCTTCTCGTGCACGATCAAGTCCGACAGGTGCTCTACCGGACGGGTCTGCAGCAGCATCTCGCTCAGATCAGGGTTGACGTTCACTCCCGGCAGGATGCCATGTCGGCGCTTCGCTCGGTCCACGTAGCTGCGGATATCCCTGGCCACGGACGCGTGTCCAGCCTTCGCCTCGTGGGCGGCGATCTGCAGTGCCACGGTCACGAACCGCTCTGAGTCACCCTCATAGTGTGAGCGAATCAGAGCCTTGACCTGTTCTGAAGTGGCCATGTTTCTAGCCTCTCAGCCTTCCTGCCGGTCCAACTCGAACGCCTCGAGAATCTTCGTCAGATCGCGAAGGCGGAACAGTCGGTAGTTGTTCATAGGGTGCCGGGCACACGGCAACTTGCCTGCGTCAGCCCAAGCGCGGACAGTATTCGGCGCGACGCCAAATACCTCCGCCGCCTCACGGACCATCAACAGGCGGTCCCTGCTTGAAGTCATCTCATGTCCTCTGGATGGCGTTCATATCCGCTCAAGGCAACCGAAACCTTACCAAGCCTTCCATAGCTCCGCAAGGGGATTCCTCGGGCAAGGGTCGCTGGCGTTTTGGCGCAGGGATAGGGCCTGCGGGGCTTACCCAGCAGAGAGCTGTCGCTAGCTCGGGGGAAGAATCGCGGCCAGAAAGAACGGCCGCGAGGAAAGAATTGAGAGAAAGGGGTCAAGGAGCTACGGTGATCTCTGATGTCAGCAGGTTCAGTTGGATATACCGACCCAGGTGCAGCAGAGCCAGCTTGGCCCCGGCGTTCTCGCAGTACTGGTTTTTGCAGAAGTCCTTCATGTATCACCTGCCTTTCTCAAAGGTTAATCCTGCCAAGGAATTGCTTGGCGAAACCCCTGTCCTCCTTGGCTCGTTGGACACAGGCTTCGAGGGTTGCAAGATACTGAGCAAAACTACTTCCGGGCGGTGATCCCGGCTGTGTTTTCACTAAAAAACTGTTTTCACCGTGCGGTGAAACTGAGCAGAACCTTGCAGCATCTCAGAAAAAGCTGTAGCGTTACTAATACTCTGTCGATATACTTAATGACCGCGGTATTGTAACAGAGGGAGTATGATGCACATGGAAACGCAAACAGAACAGCTTATCCGCTATGTCCGTGAACATGGCCTAGTGCGGCCGCGCGAACTTGCGGCAATTGACATCCCTCGTTCTGTCCTCAAACGCCTGGTTGATCGTGGCCGGCTTGTCCGTCGGATGAGAGGAATCTATTCTGTACCAGACTACGACCCTACGGAGAACACGGATCTGGCCTCCGTCGCGTCCCGTGCTCCCAAGGCGATCATCTGCCTTCTTTCGGCCCTGCGGTTTCACGAACTGACCACACAGAACCCATTTCAAGTCTGGATCATGATCGACAGGGCAGGCCATCGCCCAGTTATCGACCATCCGCCTATTCGCGTTGTCTACGCATCAGGTAGAGCACTTACTGAGGGTGTTGGCGGTTATACCGTGGAGGGCATTGATCTGAGGGTAACCAGCCCAGGCAAGACAGTGACTGACTGCTTCCGATACCGCCGGCTGGTGGGGACGGATGTGGCTATCGAGGCCCTGCGGGATTGCTGGCGGCAGCGGAAAGCCACGATGGATGAGTTTTACCACTATGCGAAGATCGACCGTGTTGCCAGTTTCATGCGGCCATACATGGAGTCGCTGGTATGAAGGAGAAGTCAGTGACCAACGTAGCCGCGTCTGTTCGCCAACGGCTGCTCAATCTACGGCAGGCAAAGGGTGGCGATTTCAATGCTCTTCTTACGCAGTACGCCATCGAGCGATTTCTCTATCGTCTCTCCAAGTCGTCCCTTGCCGACAAGTTTGTGCTGAAGGGCGCGATGCTGTTCCGCGTCTGGGCCGAAGACCTGTTCCGCCCAACAAAGGATCTGGACCTGCTGGGATTCGGCGAGCCATCCCCTGACCAGGCAGCTGCGTCTATCAAATCGATCCTCAGTACGCCCGTTCCGGACGATGGCCTAATCTTTGATGCAGACTCCCTCGTAGCGGTCGAGATTCGGGAGCAGCAGGAGTATGGGGGCATCCGCGTCAAGTTCACGGCCAGGCTTGGAAACGCCAGAATCCTCATGCAGGTCGACATTGGGTTTGGCGATGTCGTGACGCCACAGGCCCAGCGACGGCAGTTTCCATCGCTGCTGGGACAAGAAGCCCCCGAACTGCAGATGTATCCACCAGAGAGCGTTGTCTCCGAGAAGCTTGAGGCCATCATTTCCCTGGGGATTGCCAACAGCCGTATGAAAGATTTCTATGATCTGCTGCTGATCTTTCGACTGTACGAGCTTGAAGACCATGCTCTTGCACAGGCAATCGCAGGCACTTTCAATCGTCGGCAGACAGCCTTACCGGCGCATCTTCCGGTAGGCCTCTCGGATGAATACGGCAACGACCCCATGGCACAGCAGCGATGGGCCGAGTTTATGCGACGTCTTCACATCACCGATGCGCCCAAGAACTTGGTGGAGGTTATTGATACTATCCGCGGTCGAATGTGGCAGGTCATTCAAGACGCCCGGGATCTGCCATGACACAGCACGGGCACGACCTCGGCCCGGCCGGGAATGTAACCCTTCTTCTTACGCTCGCCCCAATACGGCTGATTGCAGTGCCCGCAAACCAGAACGCCCGACAGCAGCCATCGGTCCCTCTGCTTGCCCTGGCCACCCTTGGCCTTGCGGCGTTTGATCACCATCACCTGGGCTCTGTCCCAGTCCTCCTGGCTGACGATGGCGGGGATGGCGTCCTGCACGACGATCCATTCCTCCTCGGGCATCAGCACTGGCTTGGCCGACTGCTCTCGCGGTTTCATCTGATCCACCCGCCCCTTGCGAACCGAGTAACTTGCTCTCGGTTCGCCGGTTCCACACCAGGTCGCCACGGTAGATCGGGTTCATCAGCAGCGATTTGATCGTGGTGAAGTTCCAGAGATTGCCGCGCGGACTGGGAATGCCCTTGGCGTTGAGCCGGTCGGCGATGCCTTTGAACCCGACGCCGTCGAGACACCAAGCAAAAATGTCTTTGACCACCTGCACTCGATCCGGTGTCGAGAGCACCATCCGGCCCTTGCATTCCTTGCCCGGCTTACGAAGCGACTGGCCCTTCTGATAGGTGGCCGTCACGTTGCCGCTGGCGTCCATAACCTCGCGCACTCGGCCCGGGCAGAACCGCACGCGGTAGATCACCTGGCCATCGGGACCGACGATCTCGCGGTCGTAGGCATATGGGCATGGGCGACCGGGGTCGGACTCAGCCTTCACCGCCGATATCTGCCCGCGCAGTGTGTTCTGGCTCAGGCTGACCGAGAATTGGCGGTTCTGGAACTGCTTCACGGTACGCAGGATGTCGCCGTCGATGCTCTCGCGATGCAGGTAGTCCTCGGTGACCGACAGCAGCTTCACATTGGCCTGCCGCAGCAGGTAGCGATAGTGTTCCGTCTCGGTCACGTCGCCACGGCTGAACCGGTCGCTGTTCCAGACGATGACGGCCTGAAAGTCGCCAGCATCGGCGTCGGCGATCATCCGCTGGAAGCCCGGCCGCTCGGCAGCGCTGGTGCCGCTGATGGCGTCGTCCACATACTCGCGGACGATCTGGTAGCCATGTTCCTCGGCGTAGCGCGATACTTCGAGTCGCTGGTCGCCGAGGCTCTGCTCCTGCTTGTCCGTCGAGCGCCGCAGGTACGCGACGGCTGGAATTGTTTCGGTTTCCGTGGTGGCGATCACAGCACATCCTTTCATTCATGGCGGTTGTGGTTCATCGCCACCATGAGGGCTCGTTTCGGCGAGGACATCAAGGCAAGTTCCGCCGAATTCACAGTCTTTTTCGATAGGCCCGTTGGCGGCATGCATCTCGACACTACCGTGCTTCGTGGCGTCTGACACAGAAGATGTCAACAACGACCGTGTCGGCAGTCATCAGGGTTCTCTTTGCTACTTATCTCGGTTATTATGCCTTCTGGAGAACTGACATGGACATTGCTGAACAGTGCTGTCTCAAGTGTATTTGGTGCGATAGGTATCAGCTGGAAAAACCCAAGATGAATTGACACGGTCCACGACTGCGGGCGGATGTGGGCCAGAATGTCGGGCTGGGCTGGAATCCCCCGTGGACATCTGCCGGCCGTTAGGTGGTGGTGGCCGGTGACACTGGCCGATCAGCCTGGTCGGTAGATCGCGGCAGCCTGAGACTGGCAACTTCCATGATAAGCGCATGCGAGATAATGGAGAAGCAAGTCGGTCTGATCTTCTGATCCGCTGAGGTCAGGCTGCTTGGTGGTAGTAGTGACTGAGCAGGCCACCCAGCCAAGTCTGGCGACGGATTGCCATCGGTGCAATCTCTTCCGCCTCAACCGGTAGACACTCCGCGGTCCCCGGCGGTCGATTCCCCAGCCCTTGATGCGGCCTGTACCTGTTGTGATAGTTTGCGTAGGTCTGCACGACATGGTCGAGTTGCCGCAGGCTGAAGCAGAACAGCAGGTTCAGGCACTCCCGTTTGAGGTGGCCGATCCATGACTCGGCGTAGCAATTCGCGATGGGTGCGGCGATGGGAGTCAGGACCGGGCCGCCATCCTCGCGGCGGAAGTGCTCGTCGAACGCCTCGGTGAACTTGGTGTCGTGATCGTGGATCAGGAACCGAATGTCGATCCCTTCCTCTTCCGCCCATATGCTCGCGTTACGGGCCTGCTGCCGCATCCACTCGTCAGTCGGGTTCAGCGTGCTGGGCGACACGAAAACCTTCCGGCTGCCCAGGTGGATAAACGTCAGCATGTAGGCGACATGCTTCCCGATCGGCGTCCAGACGGTCTTGCAGAAGAAGTCGCAGGCGACCATCACGTTCATGTGAATGGCGATGAACTTCCGCCATGGCGTCTGTACCCCGGCGGGCGCACGGCGGTCGGGATCGGGCAGGATCTTCTCGTCCACCAGAACGCGGCGGACGGTGCTGCGGCTGGCCCTCAGCGCCAGCTTCCTCAACTCACCCACGATGCGTCGCGTGCCCCAGCCCAGGTTCTCTCGGGCAAGCCTTACAATCAGCTCACGGAGTGATCTTGTCAGCCGTGGGCGGCCTACCTTCTTCGCTTGACGGCCACCTCGCTCTTCCCGCAGCCAGCGACGATAGGTCTTGATGCTGACGACTCCGAGGGTATCCTGAACCTTATGGTCGACCTCTGTGCCAATCTTCATCAGCCGACGCCGCTCGATCGGGTCCAAGATCACCCGGTTGCCGGGCAGTCTCTCCTTGAGCATCTCGACCTGGAGTTTCAGAAACCGGATATGAGCATCGCGGCGCGCCGACCACGCCTCGTGAAGCAGCACCAGCAACGCCGGCAACCACTTGGGGAGCATCGTTCTCGCCTCCGTCCCAACAGCCGTAAGTCCAGTAATGGCAACAGCCCGACATTTTGGACCATCTCCGCTGGGATGCAAGAACCTGCTGCCTGGCCTTCCCACTGCCCCCGACCGTTAACCCCGAGTCTTTGACGCACTTTCTTGATTTCACCGTGCATCAACTAGCATTTTGGGTTCCGCTCTGCCCGAAGGGGGTTTGGACCACACTACGCTTAGCCTTTGGGCCGTTGCAAAACGCACCGGCCCAGTGGAAGATAGAGGCCGTAGTAGGAGCGACCACTATGAATACGTCGGAAACGACGATGTAGACTGGCACGCCCTTCCTTGGCTGTAAGTTA
>JAADFT010000043.1 GCA_013152765.1 Calditrichota bacterium
TAGCCACGTCCAGCGCAGGGTCGGCCATCGAGATCTCACGCCCTACCTGCGCGGCCAGATGGAAGACGTAGTCTTTGCCTCGCACGTGCTGAGCCAGGAGGTCGTAGTCACGCACGTCGCCTTTGACGAACTCCACCTGATCGCGAATCCCGTCCAGGTTGGCTTCGTTCCAGCCGTACGGGTCCAGGCAAGCGTCGTACACCGTGACCCGCGCTCCTTCCGCCACCAGCCTGTGAGCCAAGTTGCTGCCGATGAAACCCAGGCCGCCCGTGATCAGTACCTTCGCGCCTCGCAGAGAACGTTCGTCAGCCATTTTCCGTCAGTTCCTCAATGATGGTTCGAAAGCTCTTTCCCAGTTGCTCCGTGGTGCAGTTTTCCAGAAATGTTCGTCTGGCGTTGCGTGCCAGTTTGTCCCGCAGGGCCGGGTCGCTCTTCAGCTCGAGGATGGCCTCGGCCAGCACCCGCCCGCTGCCGGGCTCACACAAAAAAGCGTTTTCGCGGTGCACAAGCAGTTCCTGTACGGGCCTGTTCTCGCGCGTCACCAGCGGCCGACCGGCACCCATGCTTTCGACGACTTTGTTCGTGAACACGCGCGCCGCCCGGCGATTCTCTCCGAAGAAGCCAAGGCAAACGTCCGCTCGCGACATGTACTCCGCCAGGCTGTCGTACGGCACGCGGTCGATGAACTCCACGTTTCGAAGCCCAAGCTCGCGCGCCCTGCCGCGGTCGCGGTCGCTTGTAATCCCCGTGCCAATCAGGCGAAAACAAACGCCCTTGTCCTGCAGAATCCTCGCTGCTTCGATGATGTGGTCGACCCCGTGGAAAGGCGCGTACTCGCCGTGAAAATGAACCCAGAAGCAGCCATCCCGTCGGTCTACCGGGCGCGGGTAAATCACGTCTTCGTCAGCGGCAAGGAACACCCGGCGAAACTTCTCGATCGGTACACCGAACTTGCCAGCGAAGTCACGGATGTGGTCATTCGTCTCCAGCACAATTCTGTCGGCGAGCAGACACGCGACGCGGTCGAGCGCTTTGCTCGCTCGCCCGAAAATCGAGTTCTCGCTCGCGAGCCCCCGGTCCAGGATGAGTGTGTCAAAAGTGGAAATGTAGATGTCGAAAACCAGCGGCTTCCGACTGAGACGCAGGAAGGGGACAAGGGGCTGACCGTAGAAGCCTACCACGATCGCGTCGACCTTGCGGGCTGCAAGCAACGCACGCTGGACCAGAAGAGGCAAGAAACGGAACGAACGCCGCGGGGGGAAAACACCCACGACCTCCAAACCGGCTTTCTGCAATCCCTTGCGCACGTTGCGCGTCCGGGAGTAGTCGGCCTCCCGACCCGCCACGTAAAGAACCCGCATCCTGCGTTAGTCCACCTCTACTGGACTGAAATTCCGCACTTCCCTCGCTTCACGCTGGCGACGCTGCTTTCTGGTCTTCTCCAGACCGTTGAGTTCAATGCGTTTAAGGCGGTACAGAGCATCTTCGAGTAAGCGCCGGTTGGCGCCAATCAGGTCCGCAAGAAGCCCGATCATGATCACCTGAAAACCGACGATGCTCAGGATGGCAGCCAGGATTAAGCTCTGCACGTGGCCGCCGCCGTGTCCGGTCAGGTAGAAGTAAAGAAACCGCACGCCGATGGCGACACCGCTGCCGAAGATGAGCGTGCCGATGATGGCGAACGTCCGTAGCGGCTCGTACATCGCGTAGATGCGAAAGATGGTCCCGACCGAGCGCTTGATGTAGCCCCACATGCTGCCGAAAAGTCGGGACTCCCGCAGTTTCTCGTTCGTGCGGACGGGCACGCTCGTAAGAGCGATGTTCTTCTTGCCCGCCTGAATGATGGTCTCCAACGTGTATGTAAACCGGGACACGACGTTCATCCGCATGGCCGCCTCGCGGCTCAGCGCGCGAAAACCGCTGGTCGCGTCGGGCACGTCTGTCCCGGAAACCTGCCGAACAACCCAGCTACCCAGCTTCTGCAGAGTCTTCTTGGCCGGAGAGAAATGCTCGATCGTGTCGATCTGCCGGTCGCCCACGACCATGTCGGCCTTGCCTTCCACGATCGGTCGGATCAGCCGGGCGATGTCGGCACCGTTGTACTGGTTGTCACCGTCCGTGTTGACGATGATGTCCGCGCCGAGTCGCAAAGCCGCATCGAGACCGGCCATGAAGGCTTCGGCCAGCCCCTTGTTGTTGGTAAGGCGGACGATGTGGTCTGCACCGTGTTCCCTGGCCACCTCGACCGTGCGGTCCGTACTGCCGTCGTCGATGACGAGAATCTCCACCTCGTCCACGCCTTCGACCTGCCGCGGGATGTTTGCCAGGGTAACCGGCAGCGTTTTCTCTTCGTTGTAGCAGGGAATCTGAATGATCAGTTTCACGAGGTCCACCCGTCAGTTGCCGATGACTTTTTCGATGCTGTACTCCCTGATGTCTCTCGCGTGCGTGAAAATGATCATTTCACCGAGCAGACCGATCGAAATCATCTGAATGCCAATGACCAGGAGCAGCGCCCCGAGCAACATCAACGGGCGCCCGGCAATGCCGCCGAAACCGAACAACCGGTAGAAAAACAGGTAAGCGGAAATCACACCACCTACAAGCGTGAAAACAGCTCCGAGGAAACCCAGAAAGTGCAGCGGCTTCTTGGAGTAGCGCGTCAGGAAAATCACCGTGACGATGTCCAGCAACCGCTGCAAGTACTCGCGAACGTAGCGCGACTGGCGGAACCTGCCGGGGAGCTGCTCAATCTGTACCTCGGCGATCTTGTAGCCGAGGCGGTCGGCCATCACGGCGATGAAGTTGTTCAAATCGCCGTAGAAAGGAATGGCCTCCAGCACCTCCCGTCGCGCCGCGAAGACGCCGCTGTTGATGTCGTGCAGCTTCAAGCCGGTGAGCCAGGCCACCATGCGGTTGAACATCTTGGAGATAATCTGATTCAGGCGCGAGTCGCGGCGGGGATGGCGCCAGCCGATCACGAGATCGTAGCCCTCCGCGATTTTGGCTACCAGCGCCGCAAGCTGGGCGGGGTTCGGACGCACACGCGCCGTGAAGTAGACAACGACGTCGCCGCTGGACTGGGAAAGCCCGGCGTCCAGAGCCGCAGCCTCGCCGGAGCGTGAGCGCAGACGCACCGCTCGGGCCAGCTCGAAATCCGTGAGGGCGCGGCTGAGTTTCTCGAACGTGCCGTCGCGGCTACCGTCGTCGACAAACACGACCTCGGCCCGGGTGTCCAGATTGTTCACCAGGTCCCGCAAGCCGCGCACCAACTCGTCGACGTCGGCCTCGTTGTCGTTCAGAATGACTACAAACGAGACGTCAGCTTTCTCCTTGCGGCTCTGCCACACGTCGCTGCTCACCTCCAGCGCCTCAGCCGCAAGAGCCTCGGTTACAGCCGTGTTGTCCAAACGGTCAGTCATGATCGCTGATCTCACCTGGTGATTTTCTTCTACCTTCGCGACACCCGTAGCCACAAACCAACAAACCAGATCCTTTTCTGCGACGAACAACTCGGTCTTCGACCCCCTGCCCTTCCTGAGTCAGCAGTCGTCGAACGGCTCGCGCCTCTGCAGCCCTCTCTACCTGACGGCCCTTCTCCCCGGTCGGCGGCGCGGAGCACTCTCCGTAGCCTCAACCAGGTACGTTAGTCTTCGGTCGCCTGAGGCGACAATCAGTTTGGCAACCAACCCAAGGAGCGTAAATTGCACCCCGGAAACGAGCAGCACAAAGGTCACGGTCAGCAACACGTTGGTCACACCGGGATCGGCCATCCCGCGGAGAGCCTGCACGCCCATCGCGCCTAACGCTGCGGTTCCGGCCAAAATGGAAAGAATGGCCAGCCAGCCGAAGAAGTAGAGCGGGTTGCGTTCGTACTTCAGAAAGATGTTCAGGGTCAACAAATCCATCAGCACCTTGTAGGTGCGGGTGATGTTGTACTTGCTCTTGCCGAAACGGCGCGGGTGGTGCTTCACGGGAAGCTCCGTAATTCGAGCCCCTTCGATGCGGGCCAGAGCCGGAATGAAACGGTGCAATTCGCCGTAAAGTCTGATCCGGTCGATGATCTCGCGGCGGTAAGCCTTGAGGGAACATCCCGTGTCGTGAAGCTTGACTCCCGTCACGGAGCAAATGAGCCGGTTCGCAAGCCAGGACGGTACTTTGCGCACGAAGAGCTTGTCCTGCCGGTTCTTGCGCCAGCCGCTCACCACGTCGTACCCTTCGTCCAGCTTCTGCAGCAACGCCGGGATGTCGGCCGGATCGTTCTGCAGATCTCCGTCCATCGTCACAACCACGCGACCACGGGCGTGTTCGAAGCCCGCCGCCATGGCTGCAGACTGACCGAAATTCCGCCGGAAAAGCACCACACGAACGCGCGGGTCCCGTTCAGCAAGCTCCTGAAGTTTCTCACGCGAGCCGTCGGTGCTGCCGTCGTCCACCAGGACCAGCTCCCACGGTTTGTCGAAATTCGCCAACGCCGCGCGAACCGCCTCGTACAGCGGCTCGATGTTGAGCAGCTCGTTGTAGATCGGCACAACAACCGACAGCTCGATCGTGCTTGGCGTTACCTCGCCAGTTGTAACATTTGGAGACATTGGCGCCTTTTGAATCTGCTCCCGCTGCGTGGTCTTGCCTGTCTGATTATCGGCAGCACGTACGGTTCGTTGAGCAATCCTCGGAAAAACTGACACCTACGCAGGCTGCGGATTTTTCCGATTTGGAAACCCGCAAACGGGCCATTTTCTGCAGCACCCCGGGTGTTGCGAACTTGGTGCCAAAGGACCTCGCGGTTCGTTCCCGAGCAGCCTGCAAAAAGAAACCGCCGTTCCCGATCTTGTCTCCGGAACGGCGGTCGCTGTTACGTCAGGGTTTGGAGCGAATTTTCTACGGCCGAATTACCAGGCCGGTGGGCGGTGCCGGCGGCGTTGTGTCAACACCACCGCTGCGCTCTTCGCCGGGGATCACGATCACAACGTACATGCTGGAGTGCACATCCCCCTCGTTTGCGCCGAGCGTTACCGTCCCGGCCTGGAAATGCTTGCGGTACAGCTCAAACACGGTGTCGGAGGTTTGAACCGTCTTGAGCGTCTTGACCCAACTGGAAAGCCACGCCGGCGTGGTTGGAACGGAATTGTCGTAACCCACGTACACGTCGCACTCACGGCTGATGTTGAAACTCAGAAACGTGTCGCCGGTGGCCGTCTTGTCGTCGTTCGCCGTCGAGATGTAAGCCTGACCGCGGAAGTCCTCGGGTACCTGCGTGAACACGTAGTCGCGATCCACGTACACCCGCTGGCCAACATCCAGCGTGCCGACACGGTACCCGGAGCGACTGATGTCCGAAATCAAATCCGCTGACGGAGAAGGCGACGGATTCTCCGATGACCCACCTCCGTTGCTGACCAGAATGAGGGCTGCGGCATCGCCCGAGAACGGCGGAGTCAGGTTTCTGGCAGCATCCCCGGAGACGGTCTCCGGCTGGCTGGCCGTGGCGTTGAAGGGATCGAGCCAGGCAATCTGGTAGGTCGCATTCCCCGGATTTCGAAGGCCAAACGTCCCACCGTCGGGAACGTAGACCAGGTACACCTGACCGGGCTTGGCGAGACAGTAACCCCGGGTCAACAGCCCGTCGTTCGGCTGCATTTCCCACCAGGGGAGTTTTTCCAGCACGTTTTTCAGCAGCGTAAGCGACCGAGCCTCGGGCAGGTACGCGTTGAGATCCCACCCGCCTTTGTCAGGCGCGTAGGTCGTCAGGAAACCAGCGGTGAAAAATCCGCCAGCCGTCACGATGCTCCACGCGCCGCGCACGAAGTCCTGAGCCGACACTTTGCCCGCGTAGCCGTACTCCTCGTTCACAACCGGCTTGTTGTACTGGCGATCTCTGAGAATCGCTTCGTGCCAGCCGGATTTGACCTGCTCGGCAACGTAGTCCAGCCAACTGCTCCCCGCAAATTCGGCGCTGCTTCCGTCGGCCGAGGGTTGAATTGTTACCGGATGACCGTAGGGATCCAGTTGCTTGATCAACTCGCCAATCGATGCGTAGTCGCTCTTGTTGCCAGCCTCGTCGTACTCGCCGCTAACCGTCCAGGTCACGTTGTAGGCGGCGTAGCGAGCCACCACGTAGTGCACGAAGCGCTGAAATTGCTCGGGCGTGAACTTCACAAACTCCTGAGCCCACGTGAGGTACAGCCCGGGTACCATCCCTTTGGATTGCACGTAGTCCAGCCGCTTGTCAACCCACTTGAAGTAGTCCGGATTCAAACGGTCGTAGTCTTTCGCACCGCCCGATTCATCGAAAACCGTCCCTCCTTCGTTCTTCCAAAAGCCGAGCCCGTTGATGTAGCTGTTGAGAATGAAGTGCACGTGCGTGAATCCCTGTGAGGCTCGCAGGTCGATGTACTGCTTGAAGCGCGAGTCGAAAGGAACCTGATCGGTGAGTCCTCTCCAGGAGGTCTCGCCGAACCAGAGAAAGGGAGTGCCGTCGTCGTACTCAAAAGTGTACGGGTTTGTCCTGCTGACCCTCACGAAACCGTGGCTTTGCGACGAGGTGCACTGAAATTGACCGCTTCCCGTCAGGTCCGGATCGGCGGACTGGATCGAGAAAGACCACACCCCCACTTCTGTCGGCGCGAACCGGACACGCCAGGTACTACCCCCGTCCCAGAATCCCTCGATCTCAAATGTTTTGCCACTTGGAGCCGTAAAAGTAGCCTTCGGAGGATCCACGAGGTAAGGGTTGTCGTAAGTGCTCGAACTGGTGAGTTCAACCTCGAACATGGAGTAGGCTGGAACCGACACCAGATTTCCGCCGCCTGTCGAGCCCGTTGTGAACGAGAAAGTGTAATCGGACGCCAGCTGCTCACCGTCCGAAGCAGCGGAACCGGCTGCAAGCGTCACCGTGTAGGTGGTCCCTTCGGCCAGAGCGCTGGAGGGAGCAAACGTCAGTTGCGTGTTCGAAGGACTGTTCCAGCTGAAAGTGCCAGCTACCTGTGGTGACACGGAAAAATGGCTCTCCACTGATGCCGCGTTCATGCTCTTGTTGAAACGAACAGAAATCGAGGTGCTGGTCGGCACGTTCGTCGCACCGTTCGCAGGGGTAGTGCTCAGTACCGAAAGCTGAGTTGCCGTCTCTCCCTCGGTGTAGATCTTCACATTCGAGTACACGGTGCCCACGGGAGTCGGGTACATGTCGCAGTAGCCCAGGCGGATGACGTGATCCGGTGGCGCGTACTCAACGCCGAACGAGGAGTAGTCGTAATCCATGATGAGCTGGCCGTCTTTGTACCAGCGCATGTGGCCGTCGCCCCACTCGAGCCGGAAGTGGTAGGTCTCGGTCGTTTTCCAGTCCCAGCGATCTTCGGTCAGCGCCTCAAAGGCGTGTGGGTCGTCGTCCGCACCGCCGTCGAACGCAGCCACGTTGAGCCGCAGCTTGAGGCGACCCCACTTGACGTTGTTGGGCACGTTCGGCTCACCGTAAGCTCGCATCAGGCATTTGTACGGGTTGTAGCGAACGACATTTCCCCAGCGGTCTTTCCAACTGGCGTCCCACATGCCGAAAAAGTGATTTTTGAAATCCGTGAAAATGCTCGTGTCCGGGCCCCAACCGGACAGGTCAAACTCAACCCAGCCCTTGGAAATTGTTGGCACACGGTACTCGATGTAATCCGTTGTCTTGGTCGTCTGCCAGCCGTTGGATGTGAACGTGCCGCCGTGGACATCACCGGCACTCGAGCCGGTTGTGAGGGGATCGTCCACGAGGACGGTTCCGGCCGTAACACTTGATGCCGTTACAAGCCACAAAGTAAGTCCAGCCACCTTTGCCACATTTCGCATGGGCATGCCTCTCCTCTCGCGGTTCTCTCGCATTTTTCCTCGCGATATCCTACACAAGTTGCATGCCAGAATTTGACGGAGGAACCAAGTCGTTCAGCCCATGTGAAGGGAATCACGGGGCTCTGTGACCCAGCGCGAAGAGAGAGGGAAAGCTCTGAAAGCTGCGGGCCGACATGCTAAAGTGCCGTGGAGAAAAGGGGTTCAATCGATCTTGAAAAACAAGATGTTAGGTGTTCGTTGAGACATGCGGATTGGGACGATCCAGCAATCGCTTGCCAGCGTCGAACACGAACTGTCCAGTTTCCGCCCGTCAAGCTGTCCTGAATTCGATCGCAGCGACAGAGGAACGGATGGGCTCTCACGACCCAAATCAAAGAACTCGATCTTTCGATTTCGTTCTTCTCTCACACGCTTGTAACTGGGGGATTCAGTTGGACACAACGGGGAGGAACCGGTGTCGCTGCTTTCGGGTCCGCCGGTTGGAGAAGGTCTTTCAGCGGCTAATTTCTGGGGAAAGAAGTTTGATCCTGCCGCACCGTCTGCTCGGCCATTTCTTTTCGGTTCGCAACCACCCTTGCGGGCACGCCCACAGCCACCGAATACGGCGGGATGTCCTTCGTCACCACGGCGCCGGCTCCAATCACCGAGCCCGTGCCAATGCGGACGCCATCCGGGATAATCACTCCGGCACCGAGCCACACGTCATCTTCGATCACCACGCCGCCTTTGCGCACGATCCCCTGCTCCATGATCGGCAGGTCCAGACGATCGTACCGGTGTGTTGCCCCACCAATGTAGCAGTAAGCCGCGATCAGAACGTGTTTGCCCAGCACCACCTTTCCGGACGAAGCGATCCGGCAGCTTGCACCGATGTCGCTGTGGTCGCCGATCTCGATGGTCCCATCCCGGGTAGCCACCACGGTGTCGCGCCCGATGAACACATTCCGGCCAATTCGAATAGCCGAATCCTCGCC
>JAADFT010000044.1 GCA_013152765.1 Calditrichota bacterium
GTTCGCCGGGAAGTTTGCCGTTCATTCCGCGGACCGGAACCGTGCGGTAAAAAACAGCTTCAGCTGTAACGGCCAGACCGGCGATGTTGGCCGGTTTGATGGGCAACGCGACCGCGCGCGTTGTAATGCCCTCGAAATCGATCCGAATCGGCTTTGTTTCTTCGGTTTTCTTAGCCTTTTTCTCCTTGGCTGTTTTCTTGGACGTTGAGCTTTCTTTCTTCTCGGTCTTTTCGGGTGCTTCGTCGCTCTTGGGCGAGAAGGGCGATGTGCTGTCGGCCTGCAGCGTCACCAGGTAGATGCCGGCCGTCTTCACGTTGGCGTAATCACCGTCGAACTCGCCGAGAATCGGGTTGATGTTGCGGTGCGAAATGAAATACATGTAGCGACCCTTGGGGTCGAACATGGGGCCGTAATCGTTGGTGAATTCGGTGGTCACGGGTCGGATCTTGTGATCCTCCACGGACCACAGGTAAATCGTGTAGAAACCATTCTTACCGGCTTTGGAGTAAGCCAGCCAGCGGCTGTCCGGTGACCAGCGGTAGTCCCGAATTTCCCACCAGATGGTGCTGTCAACAAAGGTGATTTTGCGCGTCGGAACGTCCAGCACCCAGAGATTGTGGTTTTTGTCTGCAAAAGCGATTTTCTTCGAATCGGGCGACCAGACAGGCTGGAAGCGGAACACCTTGCCGTTTGTGGTCAGGCGGATTTCTTTGCCGCCCTTTTGCGGGCGCAGGTAGAGCTCATCTTCGCCGGAGGCATCCGAGACGTAAAGAATCCACTTCCCATCTGGAGACCACGTGGGGTACTTCTCGTGCACACCGGACGTCCGCGTCAGATTCCGGGTGGCGCCTTCTTTGGCCGGTACGGTGTAGATGTCGCCACGGGCTTCGAACAGAGCGCGTTTGCCCTTCGGGGACAGTTCGAAAGACCTGATGCTCTTACTGGCGTCGACCCAGTGGGGCTTGGCGTACAGGTTCTCGCTGGGAAGCAGCACGTCCACTTTGCGCACTTGCTCGGTTGCGAGATCCAGCAGGTACAGGTAGCCGCCATTCTCGAACACGATGGCCTTGTCGCCGATGCTGGGCCAGTTCACGTCGTACTCTTTGAAGTGTGTCAGCTGGGTCGTCTGTCCGGTTTTGATGTCGTACTTGTACAGGTTCATCCGCTGTTCCGGGCCGCGATCGGAGCCAAAGTAAATCACGTCGCCGTGCCACATGGGGTAAGTGTCCGTGCCAACCCAGTCTGTGACGCGCTTGATGGTGTTGTTGGGGAAATCGTAGATCCACACATCCTGAGCCATCCCGCCCTTGTAGTGCTTCCAGGTCCGGAAGTTGCGGAAAATGCGGTTGTAAGCGATCTTGTTGCCGTCGGGTGAGAAAGAGGCCAGGCCGCCCTTTGGCAGCACCAGTTGTTCAGGTAAACCGCCGCCGATGCTTACCTTGAAGTAGCGGCCAAACCAGTCGTTGAATGTGGATCGGCGGGAGAGGAACAGGATGTGCTTGCCGTCGGGGTACCACTCGATGACCATGTTGTTGGGGCCCATCCGTTCGGACACATGATGGATGTCCGGCGTGAAGGTGAGTTGCGTTGGCTCACCTCCGTCGCTGGGCATGATGTACACGTTGAAGTTGCCGTCGTACTGGCCGGTGAAAGCGATCCTTTTGCCGTCGGGTGAAAACTTCGGGAACAGCTCCAGACCGGGATGAGTGGTGAGTCTTTCCGCCAACCCACCCGAGGTCGGCACGGACCAGATGTCGCCCGCGTAGACGAAGACAATTTTGTCGCCGTAAACGTCGGGAAAGCGGAGTAGCCGCCCTTGCTGGGCTGCCAAAGCTGCGCCCGTCAGCAAGAACAGCAAGACCACGAGTACTGCAATCGAACGTTTCATGCGATCCTCCTGCGGATTCAAAAGGCTTTTTTCCCTCTCGTTTGTGACCCGCAAAATCTTTCGGGGCGAATTGGTTCCGCTACGCCGGAACGTTCTGGTTGCTCCGGCTGAGCCCGGTGCAGCGGGGGCACCCTCGTTGGCCCGGGAACTTGATTCCTCGGTGAGGAAAGCGCGTACCGCTCCCCGCTTTTCTCAGGCTAAGCAGGATTCGAGCGATCTACCCGCGCATTCTGTCACACCAGGAGCGTGTGTGTGCACGGAGCGCCCTTTTCGGTTGTTGGAACAGTAAAGTGGACAGAGCGTGGAGGAGGTCGTGAGGTTTGAGGTGTGAGAGCAAGCTGGTCGTGCACGCGAGAAATCGGTTTGCAGTGATGCACGTTTCCCTTCCCTTGTTCCGACAGCATTTCCCACAGCATGGGCCTGCCCGACAGAACCGCTCGTCTTACGCACCAGCACGGACAAAGGTTTCGCCATTGGAGTGTAAGGGAACCGCGTCATTCGACTCTACGACAGCGACAGTGGAATCTTGGACTAACCCACGCTGCGGTAGTGCACTTGGCTCCCAGCGGGCGCGTTGCTGGTCGTTCGAGGGCGTCCGGCAGGCGAGTGAACTGGCGCTTCGGTTGCAGCACAATTTGCTACCTTCTGAAGGAAAACCTCGCTCAGCCGCACACTTCGAGGGACGCGAGCACTGGGCGTTACAATTTTCGCGTAAACTCTGTTGGTACCGACTGGCAAAGTCGGGCTCGGCCCCGGTTCGGGAAGGGGAGTGTCGTGGTCAAAGAGAAAGTCGAGTTTGCAGATTCGGGCGGATAATGAGGTGGGGTTGTTTGACGGAGTGTGAACCGCGGAGCTGTAAGAGGTTAGATCCAATCAGCACGCTGGAATGGGAATTCGGGGATTTTTACGTTACTTAACCGTTTTAGATGTTGACGACAGGAGAAAAAACTTGCGGATTTTCGCTCGTTTTCGTAAAATTGATCGACTTCTTAGGAGGGCCTATCCGATTCCTACCTTTGCAGTGGATCAGATGGTTTCGGAGGCGAACAGTGGCCGAGTGGTGTAGTCACCCACGTCAGTATTTGAAGATCGCTGTATCACAACGTTCTCCGAATGTCCAACTGTTTCTCCCCCACGAACCTCTCCTCACAATTTTCGTTCAGTGAAAAGACGGCCTTGCCATGTAGCCGCAACTAATCGGAAGCACGAAGCAGGGCTAACAAGATTTACCAGAGCCTCAGGGCGCTGAACAACAGCAGAAGTAACCACGTCAGCAAAGGGGTGCAAAACGGGAATCGAACAAAGCGAGGGACTAATCGTGAGGATTGAGAAGCGACTCTTTGCGGCACTCATCACTGGCCTGGTGACCCTGGCCTTTGTCGCCAGCGGGTTTGCGGCTGTTTCCGGGGTGATCCAGGGTGTTGTGAAAGATGCTAAGACGGGTGAGCCTCTACCTGGTGCAAACGTGCAGATTCTCGGTACGAGCATCGGGGCTGCCACGGACCTGCACGGAAAGTACGTGATCCAGCGTGTTCCGCCTGGCAACTACACTCTGCGGGTGACTTTCATCGGGTACAAAACCGTTGAGGTACCCGTAACCGTACGGGCGGGGGAGAAGGTTCAAAAAGACATCGAGATGCAATATGTCGCGGTGAAAGGCAAAGAGGTCGTGGTCACTGCCCAGGCCGAAGGCCAGATCAAGGCCATCAACCAGCAGTTGTCTTCCGCGGCAATTGTGAACGTTGTTTCCTCGGCGCGCATCCAGGAGTTGCCTGATGCAAATGCCGCCGAGTCGGTAGGACGTTTGCCAGGCGTCGCCATTTTGCGGAGCGGTGGCGAGGGAACGAAGGTCGTGATTCGTGGTCTGGCACCGAAGTACAACACGATCATGATCGACGGCGTGCGGATGGCTTCGACGGACTTCAACGACCGAAGCGTTGACCTGAGCATGATCTCGCCTTACTCGCTGGAAGGAATTGAGGTTCTAAAAGCCATTACGCCGGATCAAGATGCGGACCACATCGGTGGATCCGTGAATTTCATGCTCCGCGAAGCACCTCCGGGCTTCCACTACGATGTGATCAGCCAGGGCGGCTACAACAAGCTGAAGAACACCTACAACGACTACCTCTTTGTTGGCAGCGTGAGCAAACGGTTCTATCACAATCTGCTCGGTGTGTTTGCGCAGGCCAACATCGAACGGCGCAACCGCAGCTCCAACGAGATGGGCGCCAATTACTACCTGCAGGGACCGAAGCTGGGGCAAAAGAACCAGGTTTACATCGCTGGTTTGACCCTGCATGATATTCTTCGGGAGCGCAAGAGGAATGGCGGGACGTTGGTGGTAGACTACATCATTCCAAATGGGAAGGTAGTTCTGAAGAATTTCTACAGTTCCGGTGAGACAAGCGCGCAGAATCACGGTGAATTCTTCGACGTCAGCAACGCTAATCACACGTACACCGGGACGGACGCACTGAACAGACTTAAAGTACTGACGAATGTGTTGAAGTACGAACAGCGTTTCCCGATTGGCCGGCTGGACATGCAACTTTCGCATTCGTACTCCGAGAACGACGCACCCAAGAACGTGACGTTCACCTTCACGGAGAATGCTGCTTTTGACGTTCTGGATCCGAAGATTCCGCCGACGGAAGTTCCCAAATACGCAAGATACAACCTGGAGAAGACGTATCTGGCGAGCATCGGTGAGTACAGACGCAATGCTAAAGATCGTGAGTTGGCGTACAAGGTGAACATGGAGATACCCATTCGGTTTGGGAATTTCCTCTCAGGGCATCTCAAATTCGGTGGTAAGTACCGCTACAAAGATCGCAAGCATGACTACTGGTGGGCTGGTGGTCCGTTGAACCTTGGCAGCGGTCAGGGTACCCGAAACGCGATTCTGAATGCATTCCCATGGATGAAAGAAACGGTACCGACGGGTGCGGGTAATTTGCCGTACACGCTTTTCATCGATAAGGATTACGATCCAGGTGAATTCCTGAATGGTGAGTACAAGCTCGGTCCTGTTGCGGACATCGACCTGATGCGCAAGGTCATGGACGTTGTGCGTAAGGTGAACGAACTGGAAGCGTACCACCCCAACAAATATCTCTGCACAACGTACGATTACAATGGCAACGAGTACCTTTCCGCTGGCTACATCATGACGACGCTGAACTTCGGTCGGCGAGTGCAGTTCATTCCGGGTGTCCGCTACGAGCGTAACAAAACCGTGTACACCGCACCTCAAGGCAACTCCACCTACACGGGTTCGGACATTTTCTACCACTACAAAGACACGACTACCACACGCATCAACGAGTACTTCTTGCCGATGGTGCACTTGCGGGTCTTTGCGACGCGGTGGTTTGATATTCGGTTTGCTTACACCAACACTCTTTCCAGACCTGATTTTCGCCGGATCGTACCGCGCTACAACATTGGTTTCACAAGCGTTGCGTGGAACAACTACCGACTCAAGCCGGAGCGCTCCGAAAACTTCGATCTGTACTTCTCAGCCCACAGCAACACAATCGGCTTGGCCACGGTGGGATTGTTCAAGAAGAACATCGACGACATGATCTTCTCGACTGGTCGGCGCGTAATCACAGATCCTGCTGAGTACGGCCTTCCGCCGAGTGTGAAGGGCAAATTCATCAGTACGAGCATTAACAGTCCCTACCGAGCCTACGTTAAGGGCATTGAGCTGGATTGGCAAACGACTTTCTGGTATCTGCCAGGCGTGTTGCGCGGGCTGGTGTTCCACGCCAATTACACACGGATTAAGTCCGAGGCGCGGTACCCGCGTACTGTGATCAAAGGCAAGTACGTTTTCGAGCCGAAGTTCGAGTACATCCAGACGAACGTTGACACGTTCTACACCGACCGCCTGATCGACCAGCCGGACAACATCGTAAACCTGGCGATTGGTTACGATTACAAAGGTTTTTCTGCTCGTTTATCGATGCTGTACCAGTCCAACATTTTCCACGGCACCAGTTTCTGGCCTGAACTCCGCCGGATCACGGATGACTACCTGCGGTGGGATCTCTCCGTGAAGCAAAATCTTCCCTGGGATGGATTCCAGGTCTTCCTGAATGTGAACAACATTACCGGGGCATTGGATCGCGACTTGAACCTGGGGTCCAACTTCCCGGCTGCGGAGCAACATTACGGCACGACAGTGGATTTCGGTTTGCGAGTTCGCCTGTAAGCTGTTAGAACAGGCTGAGATGCGCGCAGTGGAAACAATGGCTGACTCGGAAAGGAGGTGGTGCGACGGCAGAGGTGCTCCAGTTCGTAGGGTGATTCGTAATGCAGTAGGGTAGGAAACCAACAGGAGGAGTGGTTCGATGAAGGGCAAAGCACTTGTCGCTGTGCTGGCTGTTGTTTTCCTGGCTGCGACGCTGCCTGGGCAGATCTTTGCGCAGGCTCCGGACACCGTGGTGGTGCCGTACATGATCGACGGCAATCCACTCGGTGCCATCAACAAGTTCATCCTTGGCGACACCACCGCCACGGGTGAGCGTGTAAATCCGAACCGCGTTTACAAGCTGGAACGCGGCAAGATTTACTTCTTTGACGCAACGATGGAAGTGTACTTTGACCTGAAGCTGATCGCGGATGATGATGATCCCAACAATCCGACTCCGCCGCCGATTCTTGCCCGTGGAATCCTGCCGGACGGCAGTTCTCCGGGTACGTTGATCAAGTTGATGAGCGGAAATGGCTACTTCAAGAACCTGTACTTCCATGCGGTTCGGCCAGATGAGCAACCGCCAGGTTGGACGACCTGCGTCCAGTTGCGCGCTGATAGCGCCCGCTACGTCTTCGAGAACTGCGTCTTCGACTCGTGGGGCGGGACGGCCGTGCGGAACTACGCCAACTGGACCAAGACGTACATCTACGACTGTGAATTCCGTAACATGATCCATCCGACGGGTTGGTTCGGTGGTTCGTGCTATCTGAGCAACCCTGTTCCGACTGACACGATCGTCATGATCAACAACACGGAATTCAATTGCGGCTCTTACCTGTACGTGCCCAATAGGGAAATAAACCGGTACTCCCGCATCGAGCACAACACGGTGTTCACCACGCACGTGAATGTGTTCTACGCGCCCTACGTGTCGAACGTGACGTACGCCAACAACATCCTGTACAGCGTTTGCACGATGGGCCAGCGTGACGTGGAAATCGAGGGTGGTTGGTTCGACTGGGACGGCGAGATCTCGGGCATCGTGAGCATCGACACCATCCCGCCGGACATCGCGAGCCGGGAAGGCATCACCGAGGCCGATCGCCGCGTGTGGTTCCTGAACAACGAGTACTTCTGGCCGCAGAAAGTGAAAGACTTCTGGGCCAGCGCTGACACCCTGACCCCACCGGTGTGGATCAATGACCGCACCAAGGCCATGCTGAACGACAAAGAGCATTGGCCCAACTTCAAGGTGGAAGGCAACATCGAAGCTGACCCGGGCTTCAACGACGAGATGATGACGGTTGTGGACAGCCTGCTTAAGTACTGCCGGTTGTTGCGTACCGGTCAGCAGCAGGATTACCGCCACTACTACGACCCGGATCACGATCTCTTCCACGTGCAGTGGCCGTTGCCGGAGGACCTGACCTACTCCAACACGGCCCTGATGACCGCGGGCACCGATGGGCTGCCGCTGGGCGACCTGAACTGGTACCCGGACAAGAAGGCCGAGTGGGTGACGAGCGTGAAGCAGGATCCGAAACAGTCGCACATCCTGCCGAAGAACTACACCCTCTCGCAGAACTACCCGAACCCGTTCAACCCGATCACCACGATCTACTACCGCGTGAGCAAGAAAGAGCACGTAAAGCTCGGCATTTACAACATGCGCGGTCAGCTGGTGAAGATGCTGGTTGACAAGGACGTGCCGGCCGGTCTGCACAGCGTAAAGTGGGACGGCACGGACGAGTCCGGTCTGCGGGTTTCCAGCGGCGTGTACATCTACCGCATGGAGGCTGGCAACTTCAAGGCTTCGAGACACATGATCTTCTTGAAGTAAGCCAGCTTTTCGCAGGCTGAAAACAAGTTCGCCAAACGGGGCAGGACCACGGGTGTCTTGCCCCGTTTTTTGTAGGTAGAGGTGACATTCTTGTGTTGTCGATCAAGTACGGGAAGAAATGGAGCGAGGCGAGAGTGGAGAAGACGCCGAGAGTCTGGACCTGGATGCATCCGCCGGTGGACGAGACGGAACACGATTTGGAAAAGCGTTTGGAGCGTCTGAAACGAGGAGGTGTGGACAGCATCTTTCTGCTGGTCTACGACGGACGGAAGGCATTCTACGAAAGCGCTACTGTTCCGATGGAGAGTGACCAGCTGGGGCGGGTACTGAAGGTGGCCGAGCGCCTGGGGCTTGAGGTCCACGCCTGGATGTTCACATTGAACTGCAACGTCGAGTGGGTTCAGGAACGTCATCCGGAGTGGTTCGTGGTCAACAGGAAGGGGAATTCTACGCTGGTTGAACGCCCGTACGTGGAGTACTACAACTGGCTGTGCCCAAGTCGTGACGATGTGGTCGCCTACGTGCTCTCTGTGGTCCACGAGTTGGCGCAAGTTCCCGGTCTTGCTGGTGTACATCTGGACTACATTCGATTTCCCGATGTGATCCTGCCGAAAGGCCTGCATGCCCACTACAATCTCGTGCAGGACGGAGAACTGCCCGAATACGACTACTGCTACTGCGACGTATGCCGACGGGCGTTCCGTGAGGAAGCGGGAAGAGATCCTTTGGAGCAGGGAGATCCAGATCCTTCGCAGGACGCTGCCTGGCGGGAATTTCGAGAAGCGCGGATTACACGGGTAGTGAAGCTCGCCGTGAAAGAGATCCACGCTGCCGGGAAGCAGGCAACAGCGGCGGTTTTTGCCACACCGAAGCTGGCGAAGCAGCTCGTACGGCAGGATTGGGCAAAGTGGCCGTTGGACGCTGTTTTCCCGATGATTTACCACAAATTCTACGACGAACCGCCGGAATGGATTGAGAGCGCCAGCCGTGAGGGTGTGGAGGCATTGAGAGGCAAATTGCCACTCTACGCGGGTGTGTTTGTGCCGGAGTTGCCCGGGGATCTCGCCGGTGAAGCTCTGAACCTGGCATTGCGCGGGGGAGCCCACGGGGTCTCTTTGTTCTCGGCGGAAGCTCTCACAGACGCCCAGCTTACGGCGGTGGCTCGTACAAAGAAAAAAGAGCAGTTAAACTGAGGTACTGGCGAGCGGTAAAACTCCTGGAAGCAACAGTCGGCACGATTGGTCGATGACAATCTGTTCGTTCGGAAAGCAGGGCGCCACTGACGCACTCTGTTGTCGAGCGAACGATCTGTGTAGAGATCACCCCATGACTCCGTGACCGACTACCAATTGCCTACTGCTGACTACACGGCTCTAAAGCACTGATTGCACCGCGCCTACGTGCAACGTTCCAAACTGGGGAGGTTCGAGGTTATGATTGGCGGTTCGAAATCAGTTTACACGCTACAGGTGGTGTTTCTGGCGATGGCGAGCTTGTTGGTGGCATGCTCAAAACCGAAGGTAACTGTGCAGGCCCTGCAAAACTGGCGGATTGTGGTGGCGAAGGATGCCATTCCAAGCGAACAGTACGCTGCCGAAGAATTTCAGACCCTCTTTGAGCAGGCTACCGGGACGCGATTGCCCATCGTTCACCGGGCAGAGTCGGCTTCGGGGAATGTGTTCATTGGCGAGTCGCTGGACATGCAGAAAAGCGACGTGGGGTTCTCGACGAAAGACTTTGGCGAGGAGGAACTGGAGATTCGGCTCAGGCCAGATAACCTTGCCATCGCTGGGGGCAAGCCCCGAGGTACGCTCTACGGCGTGTACGAGTTCTTTGAACGTGCCTTGGGGACCCGCTTTCTGACCAAGGACCACACGTACTTCCCTCCAGGCGTGGCAGGGCGAGTGCTGACATGTCGGAACTGGCACGTGAAACCCGTCTTTCTGTACCGGAACGTGTACTTCGGTGAGATTCGCCGGAACCCCAAGTTCGCGACACGTCTCCGCGTGAACACGGTGACCGACTCCGCAAAGTACGGAGGCAGGACCTCACAGCAGTTGATCAACCATTCGTTCTTCAAGCTGGTTCCGGTGTCCAAGTACGGCAAAACGCATCCCGAGTACTACGCTCTGGTGAATGGTGAGCGGAAATTGCAGATGTGGGGCGGTGGACCACAGCTGGACGTGTCTAACCCCGAAGTGGTGGAAGTTGTCACGCAAGCCATTCTGGAGCAGATCAAGGAGCATCCCGAGTGGCGGAATTTCAGCGTGAGCCAGAACGACAACGATCAGTACTGTCACTGTGATTCCTGCGAGGCGATCAATCGGCGCGAAGGGACGCCAATGGGTGCGCACTTGCGCTTTGTCAACGAAGTGGCTCGTAGAATCGCGGAGAAGTACCCGGACAAATGGATTGGAACGCTGGCGTACTGGTACACCCGCAAGCCGCCGAAACACATCAAACCTGCGCCAAATGTGCAGATTCAACTCGCGGATATCGAGTGTTGTCGACTGCATCCGATTGACGATCCCACGTGTCCTCGGAATGTGCCTTTCCGAAAAGAGCTGGAAGCGTGGAGCAAGATCGCGAAGGAGTTGTACATCTGGACTTACGCTACAGATTTTCGCTACTACGACCTGCCCATTCCGAACCTCAAAAGCATCGGGCCGAACATTCAGTTCTACGTGTCGCACAATGTGAAGGGTGTTTTCGAGCAAGGAAATGGCAACACCCTGGCTGGCGAGATGAGCGATCTGAGGAACTACGTGATTGCCCGATGTTTGTGGGATCCAACTCTGGACAGCTGGCAGTTGTCAAAGGAATTTTGCGATTTGCACTACGGCAAAGCAGCACCGATTATCTGGGAGTACCTGAATTTCGAGCACGACTGGGTGGAGAAGCACGGAGATCATCCCACCTGTTTTGCGAATCCACGGATGCTTGGCCTGAACCGCGAGTTCGCTTTGAAGGCCTTCGACTATTTCAAACGTGCCCTTGCTGCAGCCGAGAACGACACGATCCGGAAACGCGTGGAGAAGATTTCGATCACGGCGTACCGGACGATGATGGAGGCCGGGGCGGAGTTTGTTTACCGGGATGGCCGACTGAAACGTGAGTATCCCCCCGGGTACGAGAACATCGTCGAGGAGTACATTGCCCTCGCACACAAGATTGGCCTGACCTCTCCTGGCGAATCGATGACGTTCGCGGAGTTCGAAAAGCGGCTGAGAGAAGAGTACATTCCAGGGATTCCCGCGATCAAGGTCGAGAATGCGGTGTGGAAGCTGATTGCGATTCCTGAGAAAAACGGCAAGGTGGTGGTGATGGAACACAAGCCGGACGGGCGCCAGCTTCTGCAAATGTTGCAGACGAATTTCGATTACGGGGCGCTGGACGAAGTCCCGGCTGACGTCCTTGACCTTAGCAAGATTCGCTTTGCTTACACCGGCAAAGTGGAGGGCAAGGCTTTGGTGTTGCAGTTGAAGCTTCCGGACGGTTCGAGCATCGAGCGCCGCATCTGGCCTTCCGATGAAGAGCCCGAAAAAGTAATGTGCAAAACGGTGATCACGCACAGAGGGCAAAAGCCAAGAACGTACCAGTTCGTCGTCCACCCCGAGTTTTGGACGGGAACGTCTTCGGCGGATTGGAATGTGTTGAGTGCGTACGTGTATCTGAATGGCCATTGGGAACGCTACAACGACAGCCTGCGCGCTGCGAGTGGCCCCAAAGCGCACCTTCTCGACGAAGCCGTCGGTGGGGGGCGACACGCGTATTTCAATCACGAAGCCGGATTTGGGGTGCTGGAAACGTACGATCCTTCCAAATTCGAGCGCCTGCGTACCTGGTGGATTCCGGATGAGAGTTTGATCAACCTGGAGATCCTCACAAAACGCGTCACTCTCCACCGGGGTGAGTCGTTCAGCTACACGTACGCCTTCGAGTACCTGACAGAATGGCCACCGCGCGAGAAGTAGAAGGAGCCATTCGGCGCCGAAAGAGGAACTCCAGCGGGTTTGCATGGTGGTTTGAGGAGCAGCTCTGATGTCGGTTTTCGGCAGCAGAGCTGCTTGCTCCAGGGCGTGGCCTGACGGGGATTTCGACTCGGAGGGCCTGGTGGGGAAGAACTACCAGGCGCCGAGTGAGCGAGCTTTTTGCAAATCTCGCTGAAGGACGGGGTGGAAAATAGCCCCAGACTTGAAACGCAACAAATTTAAGGAGGCTGCACATGAAACTGGCTTTCATGATTGCAGGGCTGGCACTGCTGGCAGTTGTGGACGGTTACGCCCACCCCAGCGACCAGAAGTACATTCCGGATCCCGACCCGAAAATCCAGAACCGAATCGAAGACTGGCGCGATTTGAAGTTTGGACTGCTGATGCACTGGGGACCCTACAGCCAGTGGGGTGTGGTGGAGTCGTGGTCCATTTGTTCGGAAGACGAACCGTGGTGTCGGAGACCTTACGACGACTACGAACGCTACAAACGTGAGTACGAGCGTCTCAAGCTGACGTTCAACCCGGTGAAGTTCAACCCGGAGAAATGGGCCAAGGCCGCGAAGGAAGCCGGAATGAAGTACGTGGTGTTCACTACGAAACACCACGACGGCTTCTGCATGTTCGACACCAAGTACACGGACTACAAGATCACTGCTCCCGACTGCCCGTTCAGCAAGAACCCACGGGCTAACGTGGCAAAGGAAATCTTCAATGCCTTCCGTAAGGAGGGCTTCTGGGTTGGTGCTTACTTTTCGAAACCCGACTGGCACTGTGACTACTACTGGTGGCGGCGCTTCGCCACACCGGACCGCAACGTCAACTACGACATTAAGAAGTATCCGGACCGTTGGGAAAAATTCGTTCAGTTCACGCACAACCAGATCCTCGAGCTCGTCAAGGACTACGGTCCGCTGGACATCCTCTGGCTGGACGGCGGCTGGGTCCGCAAACTGACGGACAAGCAGATCCAGGCGGCCATCAACAGCCCGAACTACAAGTTCACCCACATTCAGAGCCAGGACATTCGAATTGGTGAGCTGGTAAAGAAAGCCCGAGCGGTCAAGCCTGATCTGATCGTGGTCGACAGGGCTGTTGAAGGTCCGTATCAGAACTACCTGACGCCCGAGAATCGTGTACCTGAGCGGATGCTGCCCTACCCCTGGGAGTCATGCATCGTAGCGGGAGGAGGATGGTCCTGGACTCCGAACGCGCAGTACAAATCTGCTCGTCAGCTTGTGCACCTGCTGGTAGACATTGTGGCCAAGGGCGGCAATCTGCTGCTGAACATTGCTCCCGGCCCCGACGGCACGTGGGACGCAGCCGCCTACGACCGGCTGGCGAAGATCGGAGCGTGGATGCGGGTGAACTCCGAGGCCATCTACGGGTCACGTCCGGTTGCGCCATACTTCGAAGGAAAGGTCCGGCTTACGAGGGGCAAGGACGGATCGGTGTACTTGATCTACCTGGGCGACGAGAATGAACACACACCGCCGTCCGAAATCGCGGTTTCGCGTTACCAGCCACCAAAAGGTGCGGAGGCCCGGTTTGTTGGGACAGGTACCAAGCTCACCTGGCGTGCCGTCGGTAGCCGCGGTGTGGTTGTGGAAATTCCCGAATCCGTCCGCAAAGCTGCCCCATGTGACTACGCCTGGACCGTAAAGTTCACGCCGGGAGTGAAGGAGTGAGGTTGGCAGGTGTGAACGCAAGAACTTGAGTCGCTGCATCCGGGATGCAACGCGCAGCAGAACGCGTTCTTACACCCGTTTGATTGCTGTCGCTCGACAGGAAGGCGCAAGGAATGGGCCCTCCGTTAC
>JAADFT010000045.1 GCA_013152765.1 Calditrichota bacterium
GGCCGGGCTACAAGAAAAAATTCGCCACGTGAACGGGGCTTCGCAGTGTGTCGGAACGTCCGGCCGAAGACCAGGAACCCACCTCGGTGGGTTTTTCGTCTGAATTACCCCGGAATTCATTCCGGGGCGGAGCTGCACAAGGTCCGCGCTCACCAGTGTGGATCTGTGGTTCCACGGTAATGCCGAACAATGCCTTCCCCTCCCGAGACCAGAAGCTCCCCCAAAATAGGGGAACTCCACATCAAAATCTGGTTGACCTTACGCGAACGCAGTTCCCGCGGGGCAAGAAGCCGCTGATGCTTGCGTGGGGTAAGCCTGCTTGGGCAGCGGATTTTCTTGCTAGCCCGGGGACTTGATCCCCGGGCGGGTAGGCTTCGGGCCAGTTCTGGTTTTGTCTCCCGAATTTGATTTAGTAGCCCCCATTTGCTTCGCCCCAAACGCAGGCAGACGCGAGTAATGCCCCCGGGCAGGAGGCGTCCCGCGTTTCAGGCCGCTGTCTCCCCGCCCACACGTCTTTTCCCGGTTCATGGTCATTTTCTGACCACTGGCAGAATCGTTCCACAGGCGACCGGGATTGTTGCCGAAGTCACACAGGATGGGCCTCGGCGCCACATCTTTGCGGCACGGGCGACACCAAAACACAGAACTTGTAAGGAAATCGCCTTCTGTGCCGATGATTAGAGCGTCCAGCCGTGCCTGCAGTCACGTGGCCGTGGCATAGTCGTTGCACTTGCCAGGGCAGAGAAGTGGCACGACGAGGAGGCTCAAGCGGTGGCGAAACACTGGAATATTCTCGTAGCAGACGACGAAGAAGACCTCAGGTGGAGTCTTTCCAAGTCCTTACAGCGAAAAGGCTCACCGTACCACGTGACGTGTGTCGGCGACGGCGATTCGGCCCTGGCCGAACTTCAACAGCGAAATTACGATCTTGTAGTCAGCGATTTGCGGATGCCCGGCGTGTCGGGTCTGGAACTCATCCGGGAAATCCGTTCGCGGAAGCCCCAGGTACCCATCATCGTCATGACGGCGTACGGCTCGGAGGAAGTTCAGCGCGAAGCGCAGCGGCACAACGCCCTGTACATCGAGAAACCTTTTGACATCGCGCATCTGCGGGAGCTGATCCGGTCGACGTTGCAGAGTCCGGGTCAGGCCGCATCCACACGGCAGCATTAGCCCCGGGCGCCGGGCAAGAAAGGGATTGCCACCGCAAACCAGGAAGGAATCAAGCGCAAGGAGTAACCCCATGGGTGAAATCATCGCCGTAGCCAGCCAGAAAGGCGGCGTGGGCAAAACAACCACGGTCGTGAATCTGGGCGCCGCTTTGGCGAAGCTTGGCAAACGGACTTTGATCGTGGACGTGGACCCCCAGGGAAGTGTGGCGACAAGCTTCGGGATGGGCCGCTACGACATCCGGGCGGGAACCCTGGAGGTGTTCACGAAAGACCTGCCGATTCGCGAGGCAATCCACAAAACCGAGATCGAGAATCTGGACGTGGTTCCTTCGAACGTGTGGTCCGACGATGCGGACAAGCGGGCCATGATGGGCGCGGCGGCGGAATCCAAGCTCCGCGACGCTCTGAACGAGGTCAGGAACGACTACGACTTCATCTTGATCGACTGCCCGCCTTCGCTCGGGAACCTGACCTACAACGCTCTGATTGCAGCCGACTCGCTGATCGTGCCGGTCCAGTGCGAGTACTACGCCCTGAAGGCTTTAGGCCGCTTCCTGAAGGTGGTGCGGTCGGTGAAAGCCACACACAACCCCAACTTGCGTTACCGCGGCTTTCTGCTGACGATGGTTGACCTGCGCAACAATCTCACGCGCCGGGTCATCGAGAAAATCCGCTACACCCTCAAAGACCTCGTCTTCGACACCATGATTCCGCGCAACGTCCGGCTGGCAGAAGTGCCGTTCTACGGAAAGCCAGCCATTCTTTTTGACCGCTCCGCCAAGGGCGTGGCGGCCTACATGCGTCTGGCCAAGGAAATCCTCTACGGTTCGCACGGGGTCGGGGCAGACTCAGATGAGAAAACGCACGAGGAAGGTGGGAAAGTTAAGGTCGCTTAGCCTCTTGAAGAGAGTGGGTCGAACTCTCCGCCGCAACCGAAGCGTGGTTAGCATTTCGAGAAGCGGAAACACGGCGACCAGCCGGTGGCTCATGAAGGCCCCGGCGCCCAAAAGTCTTTAGCCTCGAGGACTCGAGCAAAGGACCAGCAGAGGAAAGGATGCTGATGATGAAGCAGGATGCTCGCAGGAAACGAGAGGTCTCTACGCATCGCCTGAAAGTCACCCTGTTGATCGCACTCATTGTGATCATCTCGATTTCCACGGTGAGCTTTTCCTACAAGTTCTACGAAATGGAATCCGCCGACGCCAGAATGGCCCACCTCGAACAGGCCATTCTGGACCTGAAAGCCGCGATGAATGTGGACAGCGTCCGGCAGTACAACATCCGGCGCATCATGTCCATCATCGATCGCTACAACAAAGACCTGCCTTCCGAGACCAAGTACGAGATCGCCAGCACGATCTACGAGATGAGCCTCAAGTACACCAACCTGAGTGTGGACCTCATTTGCGCCACCATCACGCAGGAGAGTGGCTGGAAGCCGGACGTGGTGTCGCATGCAGGAGCCATTGGCCTCATGCAAATCATGCCGGCCACCGGGTCTTTCCTGGCGTGCTCGGAAGGCATTCAGTGGACAAGTCCGGAGGACGTGCTTTTCAACCCCGTGTACAACGTTCGGTTGGGATGCCGTTACCTCTCGGCCCTGGTAGAACTCTACGGGGTGGACGGCGGGCTGGCCGCATACAACAGCGGCGAGCGTAGGGCAGCACTCTGGCTCGCCAACAACCGGGACAGCAAGCTGCTGTACCAGGAGACCAGGGTCTACGTGCCTGCCATTTTGCAGTTGCTCAAACAGTTCAAGAACGAGAACGGGCTCATGTAGTCCCGCAAAAGCCGGGAGAGGGTTCAAGTCAGAGGCACACAAATGACGGTCGTTCGGAAAACCACGGACATGGACTTCGAGAAGGAGCTGGTCAAGCGCTTCTTCAATCCGCGCAGCTACTTCTTCCTGTGCGTCAGCGAGCATCTGCGGTCCAGGCGCCCGCTGGATGAGCCAGGGGCAGAGGAAGAGTACACCCTGGTAGCCGCTCTGATGGACCGCTTGGTGAACGCAGACGACCCTCGGGACGAGTTGAAGAAGCTTTCTGCCGCGGAGCCATTCGCCGAGTACCTGCGCATTCTCGAGGAGAGCATCGAGCGCTTTCGCACAGAGGCTCTGCCTCCGGAAAAACTCAAAGCGGCGATCGAAAATGTCGCCGTTCTCTTTCTGGACGCTACCCTGGCCTGTCTCGAAGACACGTCCTGTCGGATGAATCTTTTCGGCTTCCTCGGCATCGAGGCTGAGGCGTTTGCGAGCGGCCCAGCGACGCCCGACGTGGCCTTCGTCGGCGAAAAGACGCTGGAGCCTGAGCCTGTCGAAGCCCGCTTCGAGGAGGAAGCGTTTCTGGCGGCCTACTTTCGCGGCAACGTTTCAGACGAGTTCGAGAAAGTTGACGAGGTCGGAGACGACGGTCTGAAGCGGGCCAAAGCGTACCTGACGGCATTCTACAACGTGCGCGACCTGGCCATGATTCACGGCGAGGACGACATCGAGACGCTCTCTGCCAAAATGGCGGAGCTCCTGCGCCGTGAGCTGAGCCGCGGGGACGTGAAACCCGAAGTCCTGAGTCTGGCCGAGCGCGTTCGGAAGTTCATCGAAGACAGCCTTTCAAAGCCGGAGGAGACGGACCCCGAGCAGGTTCGTGTTCTGGTCGGCATTCTGCAAGACGCCCTCCTCGGCCACATGCCAGAAATCGTGATGGCCGTGGACCTGGAGGAGAGCGAGAGCACCGAAGCGGAATTCGAGATCCCCGGCGTCGAAGAGGCAACTCCGCCAGAAGCAACGGCCCACGAAACAGAAAGCCTCGAAGCGGAGGCTGCACCTGAGACGCCACCACCGGCAGAAGTGGCACCCGAGGCATCTGAAGAGGTGCCGACGAGCGAACCTCCCGCGGAAAGCGAAATTGACCTTGAGTCCGGCGAGCTGAGCGAAGCCCCACCGGAAGGAGCCGCGCGGCAGGAATTCCCTTCTCCCCCGCCGGAACTGAAGGAAGAAGTCGAAGACAAGCAAGAATCGACGCAGGAAGAAGACGTCTCCGCGGCTGGCGCCGTTGACACAGGAGAAGCGGCCCCGGAGTGGGGGTTCGCAGAAATGGTCGGGATCGAGGATTTCCTGGATCTGGACGAAGAAGCAGAAACACCTGAGCCGGCGCCGCAGCCCCTGTCACCCGAGGAGGAGCGCGAGGCTGCTGTGCAGGCCGAGATCTTCGCAGAAAGCTACGCGCCTGCGGACCAGCAGGAGGGCGCCGAGGTGTCGGCTTCTGCCGGTGAAGACGACGACTTTCGCCTTCCCGGCGAGGACGACGAAGAGCTCCTGGCACTGATCCGCGAGGTAAGAAGTCACAGCGAGAAGCTTCAGCAGGAAGAAAGTCCGGCCCAGACGACGGAGCCGGAGCACAAACCGGAGGAAGACTCGTCGGAGGTGCCTGCGACCACGCGCTTGGGCTACGGCCCCCAGGCCCAGGAAGCTGCACTGTACCTGCGTGTGATGCGTGGCGCGCTCACGGCCCTGCGCACGAATCCCGCAAAGCGTTCCGCCCTCGAGGATCTGGACCTGGCGGCTTCATCGCTCAAGAGCATCTTGAGGAAACTTGGCGACACCAAACTGTGGGCCGTGCCTTCCGCGCTCAGCGCTGCAGCTACGGTATTGATGGAGAACGGGGCGGCCGCCAGCCCGGATTTTCTCGACGCAGCGGAAGAGGCTCTGGCGCTCCTGGAATCCGGACCAGCGCCGGCCATCAACGGAAAAGTTAGCGAAATTGTGGAGCGGCTAAGCCTCTCCCAGGCTGCGTCCAGCTCGGACAGCGGCTCCGGTTCCAGCACCCAACCGGACAGCGAGGATTTGAACCCGGCGCTCGGGCGTCCCCCGTTCCGACTTAGGGGGCGTCGCAGCGTGAAAGAACACAGGCAGGCTACCGGTCTGTAGATTCAGCGCTCTCGGTCAGATGCGGTAGCGTTTCGGCGCAGACACGGGGACGCATTCAGGTGACACAAGACGCCGGAAACGGCTTGCGGAGGACTCAATGGAGAGCATCGTAAGGGACGCGCTCGAGAAGCGGTCAAAGAAGGACACAGAGGCGCCGAAGACCAAAGGACGCTCCAACAGGGACCAGGAGCTGGAATCTCTGCTCGGCAAGGTCCGAACCGTCATTCGGGTCGTTGGCACGGGCGGAGCAGGAAACAACACCCTGACCCGCCTCAACGAAGTTGGCGTACGCGGCGTGGAAAGCATCGCCGTGAACACCGATGCCCAGGACCTGCTGGCAACGACGGCGTCCCAGAAAATTCTCATCGGTCGCGAAATCACTGGCGGTCTCGGCGCTGGTAGTGACCCGCGAATCGGCGAAGAAGCGGCACGGGAGAACCAGGAGGCCATTCGCGCCGCGCTCGAGGGCAGCGACATGGTGTTCGTAACCTGCGGCCTCGGTGGCGGCACAGGCACAGGCTCGGCTCCGGTGATCGCGGAAATTGCGCGCTCCTGCCAGGCACTGACCATCGCCGTCGTGACTCTCCCCTTCACGGAGGAAGGAGTCGTCCGCTGGGAGAACGCCCGACGCGGACTGGAGCGTCTCAAGAAAAACGCCGACACGGTGATCGTGATCCAGAACGACCGGCTTCTCGACATCGTGCCCGATCTGCCCCTGAACGCCGCGTTCAAGGTGGCAGACGAAATTCTGGTGAACGCGGTCCGGGGCATCACGGAGCTGGTTACCGAAAAGGGTTTGGTGAACCTGGACTTCGCCGACGTCCGCACGGTGATGCGGCGCGGTGGCACCGCCATGATCGGCCTCGGCGAAAGCAGCGGCGACGACCGCGCCAAAGAGGCTGTCGAAAAAGCCCTCCGCAACCCGCTTCTGGATGTGGACATCACAGGTGCGCAGAGTGCGCTCGTCAACGTGACGGGCGGCAACGATCTGACGCTGAAAGAGGCGCGTCAGGTCATGCACGCTGTGGCCGAGCGGCTGGATCCGAACGCGCACATCATCTGGGGTGCGCGAATCGACGAGTCGTTGGGCAAAGCGATCCGCGTGATGGTCATCGCGACGGGGCTCAAGGTGCAGGGACGCAGCCCTGAAGAGGTGGAACAAGCCCTGAAAGAAGTGGAGCTCACCGCGGTTGCCGATTTCGACGTGCGCGAACCGATGCTGAAGGAGGAAGCCGAAGTCGACGAAGAGCCTCAGGAGGAGAAGTCCGGCGCAGCTCGGGTGTTCGACGAGATTTTCGTCGAAGAAAGCAGCGCGGACATCGAGCTCCTGCGCCAGGCCACGACTCGGCTCGACGTCGGAGTGAACGACGCCAGCGTTTTGAAGAGCATTCGAAACGCCTGCCAGAGCCTGCAGGGTGCGGCGCAGCTTTTTGGCGAAACCGAAATCGACGCCCTTTGCGCCGTAACCATTCAGACTGTGGACGCCGCGCTCCAGGGCGACTTCTCCTTCTCGCACAGCCTGGTCCGACTGTTCCAGGAAATCCCCGAAGCGGCGGCTGCGATTGCCAAAGGTGAACCAGGGGCCATCCAGTCCGCGCGACTTTTGACGCGCAAAATGGAGGGATTTCTGGAGATCATCCGGGAAACGGATGTGGGAGGAAATGGCAACGGGAATGGTCACAACGACGCAGATGCCGGCGAAGCCGTCGAGAGCGAGGCCGCGGAACCCGAGCAGATTCCCGAGCCCCCACCTGAGTACGAGAGCGAAGAAGACGCCGTGAAGTACATCAAGCAGCTCTTCGAGCAGGACGCGGCCAAGAAGGGCGAGGGTTCTTGAGGCCCGGGCAAAGCGCACTAACATTCTCTCGACAGGTCGCCGGTGCACAACCGTGTGCGCTGGGCCACGAAAAGGCTTCGCGGCAGGCTTTGAGCACCGGCAGATTACAAGGAACACGGGAAGCAGCCGATAATGAAGGAGGGAGGTCGCGGCCACGGAACCGGTCCGCTGAAACGATGGAACGGCGCGGAAAAACCAACACGACGAGGTGAATCGACCATGTCGGACGTCCACCCCGAGCAGAAACAGGAATTCCTGGATATTCCTTTTGTCGATCGGCACCAGGTGGAGGTGCTTTTGGAGAAAGCATCCCGGGATCCTGACGAGCAGCTCAAGACCCACTTTATTCGTAACGTTTTCGCCAATCTGGAAGGCATCCTGGATGCGCTGACCGACGAGGAGGCGCCTCTGAAAAAGCGGCTCGCTCGTCTGCTGCAAGCGGCCCAGGCCGTGGAAGATCTGGCCATGATCCACGGCTACGACGGGATTGAGACCATCGCACACAACATGGCGCAGGCGGTGGCAGCCGTCGATCCGCGGGAGCACGAAACCATTCCCGAGCTGCTGGCCCTGAAGGTCAAGATGGCTGTCGAGGCCATCCAGAAGGTGCTGTCGCTGAGCGACGAGCTGAACGAGCGCATGATCGTGGACAGCACCACAAGCCAGATTTCGGAGCTGGAACAGTACGCGACGGTGTCCGAGGCGGCCGAAGAGCCACAGGCTGCGGAGATTCCCCCGGAACCTGAAGTTCACGAGGAACCCGTCGACGAAGCGCCTCCCGCTACGCCGGAAGAAGCTGCGGCGCAAGTGGAGCAACTGGAGAGCGGCGAACCGACGTCCGAGCCACCACAGACAGAAAGCACTGCTTCCTCGTGGCCTCTTGCCGACTCGCTGACTACCCTGCTCGACGACGAGGACGAGTCGCCCGACGAAGCCCTTACGCTCGAAGCCGCTCCTGAGGAGGAACTCCAGATTTCCCCTGCCGAGGACAGCGCTGCAGAGGAAAGCGACGACGTGGTGTTCGACATCAAGGAAGCGAACACCCTGATCGCCTTGATGAGCGAGGAGGACCAGAGTCCCGAGGAAGCGTCGCTGGACGTCGCGCAACCGGAGGAACCAGCTCAAGCAGAGCCAGAACCCGGCCACGACGGCGCCGCAGCTCACGAAATGCCGACCAGCGCAGTTCCTCCCAGCGCTGTGGAGGACCTCTTCGCCGACGTGCTCCGCGACGAAGCGCGCGAAGCCCTCACTCAACTGAATCAGTTGCTCGGCACCAAGGGCAAAGTGAAGGACGAGGTGCTCGAAAACGTGCGCTTCGTACTGGAAAGTCTGCGGGAGACGGCGGAGAAACTGCGCTACCAGGACATCGCCAACTGCGCTGCCGAGCTTCTGGCTCTGAGCAGCGACCGGGTGGAAGCTGGATCCCCGCTGGACGAGAAAACTCGCGAGCTTTTCACACAGGCCACCAAGGCGCTGAAAGAATTTGTGGACGGCTCCCCGTCGGCCAGCACACGCATCGGGCTGGTGGTAGAGCGCTTGCGCGGTGAGCGCAGCCCAGAGAGCGACGAAGACCCGCTTGACGACGCAATCATCATGGAGCTGCAGAAGAAGCTTACGGCGCACGAGAAGGAAAAATCCGGCGGACTGA
>JAADFT010000046.1 GCA_013152765.1 Calditrichota bacterium
TCGACGTGGCCATTCCGCTGGGGGTGTTCGTGGTCGTGACGGGCGTTTCCGGCTCTGGCAAGAGCACGCTGGTTCACGACGTGTTGTACAACGGCCTGAGGCGCCTGCGCGGCGACTGGAAGGCAAAGCCGGGGCGTTTTCGGGCCATCCTGGGTGCTGAGCTGGTTGACGAGGTCACCCTGGTGGACCAGTCACCGATCGGCAAAACACCTCGCTCCAATCCGGCCACCTACGTGAAGGCGTTCGACGGCATCCGGCAGGTTTTCGCCCAGACACGCGCCGCTCGAGTGCGCGGGTTAACGCCGGGCCACTTCTCGTTCAACGTACCGGGCGGTCGCTGCGAGACGTGCCAGGGAGCCGGCGTGGTGAAACTGGAAATGCAGTTCCTGGCCGATCTGTACCTGGAGTGCGAAACCTGCGGCGGCAAACGCTACAAGCGCGAGATTCTGGAAGTCCGTTTCCGCGGAGCCAGCATCTACGACGTACTACAGATGACGGTCGACGAAGCGTACGACCTTTTCCGCGACTTCCCGGCAGTTACGCAGAAGTTGCAGCTTTTGCGCGATGTCGGTCTGGGCTACCTGCGGCTTGGACAGCCGGCAACCACGCTGAGCGGCGGCGAAGCCCAGCGCGTGAAACTTGCAGCACACATGGGCAACCGCCCCGGCAAGCACGTGCTCTACATTTTCGACGAGCCGACCACGGGGCTACATTTCGACGACATCCGCAAGCTGCTCGCGTGTTTCGACCGTCTCATCGAGGCTGGAAACAGCGTTCTGGTGATTGAGCACAACATCGACGTGATCAAAAACGCGGACTGGGTGATCGACCTGGGACCGGAGGGCGGTGACAGCGGCGGACGCGTTGTGGCCACGGGGCCACCAGAGGCCATCGCTGCCAATCCGGCCTCGCACAACGGGTCGCTACCTGAGACGCGTTTTGAAGCTGAGGGCGGCGTGAAGAATCTGCTGGTCACAGGCAAACCGGGCGTTGGCAAAACAACCGCGATCCTGCGTGCCTTGCAACTCACGGGAGTCCGGGCGCGCGGTTTCACAACGGCGGAGCTCCGTGGCCCTCGTGGCCGAATCGGCTTCGAGCTGCGCACCCTCGACGGCCGCACGGACACGCTGGCCTCGGTGGACTTCCCGGGTCCTCCACGTGTTGGCAAGTACGGCGTGAATCTCAGCGCTCTGGAGCGCCTGGGCGTACCCGAGATCGAAGCAGCTCTGGCCGAAAACACTCTCCTGGTCGTGGACGAAATCGGGAAAATGGAACTGTTTTCGCACGCTTTTCGCGACGCGATTTTGCGCGCGCTCGACAGCCCGGTTCCGGTGCTGGCAACCATCACGAAAGCGTCACACCCGGTGGCTCAGCGCATCAAAATGCGTCCAGACGTGCAGCTCGTCGAAATCACGCCGTCCAACCGGAACAGCGTCGTGGAGGACGTCCTGGTGCCCTGGATTCGCAACGTCACCGCTGGCTGAGGGAGCGCGGTAAGCCGAAGTTTGGACAGCCAATTCGGAATTTCACCCTTTTGTTTAGCTGCCAGGCTGGGAACAAGCTGGTCCTGGCCTGGAGAGAGCAAACCTGAGGAGGCGCAACATGTGGAACACCTCAGAGGATTACAAGGTTAAGGTTGGCCTGGCCGAGATGCTCAAGGGCGGCGTCATCATGGACGTGACCACGCCCGAACAGGCCAAGATCGCCGAGGATGCCGGCGCCGTGGCCGTGATGGCCCTGGAGCGCATCCCTGCAGACATTCGTGCCCACGGCGGCATCGCCCGCATGAGCGACCCGAAGGTAATTCGGGCCATCCAGGAAGCGGTTTCGATCCCGGTGATGGCCAAATGCCGGATCGGCCACTTCGCGGAGGCTCAGGTGCTGGAAGCCTTAGGCGTGGACTTCATCGACGAGAGCGAGGTGCTGACCCCGGCCGACGAAGAACATCACATCGACAAGTGGAAATTCAAAGTGCCCTTCGTGTGCGGCTGCCGGGATCTGGGCGAGGCCCTGCGCCGGGTCGCCGAAGGAGCGGCCATGATTCGCACCAAAGGCGAAGCCGGAACCGGCAACATCGTGGAGGCCGTGCGCCACATGCGCTCGGTGCAGGCAGCCATTCGCCGAATCACCACCCTGGGAGACGACGAGCTGGTGGCCGAGGCCAAGAAGCTCGGTGCGCCGGTGGAGCTGGTGCGCTACGTGAAGGAAAACGGCAAGCTGCCGGTGCCGAACTTCGCCGCCGGTGGTGTGGCCACGCCGGCCGACGCAAGCCTCATGATGCAGCTCGGCGCGGAAAGCATTTTCGTGGGCAGCGGCATCTTCAAGTCCGAGAACCCCGCAGCGCGAGCACGGGCCATCGTGCTCGCCACCACGCACTACATGGACTTCGACCTGGTGGCGCGCGTCTCCGAGGGGCTTGGCGAAGCCATGCCGGGGCTGGACATCAAGGAAATCCCCGAGGAACAGCGCATGGCCGTGAGGGGCTGGTAGGATGAAGATCGGCGTGCTGGCCCTGCAAGGGGATTTCGCCAAACACCAGGAGATGCTCGAAAAGCTGGGCGTGGAGGCGCCGGAAGTCCGCCTTCCCGCCGAGTTGAAGGATCTGGACGGCCTGGTCCTGCCCGGCGGCGAATCCACCACGTTTTCGAAGCTCATGAAAGAAACCGGCATCTGGGATGCCCTGCGCTTCTTCGCCAATTCGCACCCGATCTTCGGTACCTGCGCCGGGCTCATCGTGCTGGCCAACGAGCTGGTGAACCAGCAGGTGGAAACGCTGCGTCTGCTGGACGCCGTCGTGCAGCGCAACGCCTACGGGCGCCAGCGCGAAAGCTTCGTGGGTCCAGTCAGCCTGGCGCTGGATGGCGACGAAAGCACCTTTTCGGGCGTCTTCATCCGGGCGCCGAAAATCGTACGCGTGGGCAGCGGCGTGCAGGTGCTCGGCCGCCACGGCGACGAGCCTGTGCTCGTCCGGGACGGCAACATCCTTGCGGCCACGTTCCACCCGGAGCTAACCGACGACACACGCATTCACGCCTACTTTGCGCGAATGGTCGACGAGGCGAGGCAGAGTCGCGGTCCGGCCGCTGAGGAAGATGCGCCCTTGAAAGACGCTGAGGGCGAAATCCGCAGCCAGCGAAGCGCACAGCAGGGCTGAGATCGCCCCGCCGCCGGGGAAAGAGATCTCCGGTTACCTCGGATGGCAGTCCGCTGAAGTGGACTGCAAGGCGGGTTCAGATCCGGCGGCTGTCTCTGAACGAAGACGCCGCAGTCGCACCGCAAAGCCCGCTTTGTCCAATCGGAGCGATGGGCGCGGGTTTCAATTGCCGCCGCGCCCACCGAAACAAATGCCACCGGCGGATTGCAGCGCTCGGTTGCCCGCTGACCCGTTGTCAGGCAGCGCTTCTCATTGCCGAATCGTGGGAGACACACCTTGTTTTGCTACGACAAAGGCATCAAGCTCTTTGGGGCTGATTTTTACCTGGACGCGGAACGCGTCGTCCCTTTTTCTTTCGTCTCCCACGGCCACACCGACCACCTTCGCAACCACAAACGCGTGCTCGCCACACCGCCCACAGCGCGTTTCCACAAGTTGCGCAAACACAAGTCGGAAGTGCTGGCGGTGGATTTCAACCGCCCTGTGGAGGTGGAAGGTTACCAGGTGGAGCTGCTTCCGGCGGGACACATCCTCGGCTCCGCGCAAATTCTGGTGGAGAAAAACGGCACTTCCCTCCTGTACACAGGCGACTTCAAGCTACGCCACGGCAGCACGTGCGAGCCGATCGAGATTCGTCACGCCGACATCCTGATCATGGAGTCCACGTACGGCCACCCGGATTACCAGTTCGCCTCCCCGGAACAGCTCGAAGAGGCTCTCGACCGCTTCATCCGCAACTGCCTGCGCTGGGGCGAGGTGCCGGTCGTTCTCGCGTACGCGCTCGGGAAAGCTCAGGAAGCAGTCCGCATCATCAACGGCTTCGGGCACCGGGTCCTGGTCCACCCGAACGTCGCGAAATTCGCTGCCGTGTACGAAGCATTCGGCTACGACATCGGTCCCTACGAAGTCTGGCAGGAAGGCATGCCTGCGGACGGCGTGCTGGTCGTTCCGCCTCACGCCACCAGGAAACCCATTTTCCTGAATCTCGGCCCTTACAGAACCGTGCTGCTCTCGGGGTGGGCCAACGGCAACGGCCGGTACCGTTTCGGCGCCGACGAGGCGATCCCTTTCAGCGACCACGCCGATTTTCGGGAGCTGCTGGAGTTCGTGAAACAGGTTCGCCCCAGGCGCATCTACACCACGCACGGTTTTGACGAATTCCCCGCTTACCTGCGGGCCGCTGGCTTCGACGCAAGACCGCTGCGTTCCAGCGGCCAGTTGTCGCTCTTCTGAGGCACCATGGCTCGCGTTGACCAGTACATCACTGCCAGAGCCGTTGAGAAAATCCGCCGGGCCATCCAGGAAGCAGGCGGCAACGAGGTCTACTTCGTCGGCTACACGGACAAAGACCTCCGGATAGTGGACGTAGACGTGCTGGCGCGGGGCAACCCCTTCGAGGTACCGGCCATTCTCCAGACCGTGTCTGAGGGGGACGTGGTCATCCACAACCACCCTTCTGGCGACCTGACGCCCTCCAGCGCGGACGTGAACATCCTCAGCAAGCTGGCCGGCGAGGGTGTGGCCGGTTACATCGTCAACAACGACGTCACAGACATTTACGTCGTCGTCGAGCCCATCAAGCCCAAGGAGATCCAGCCGCTCGACGAGGACGAACTCGTCCGCATCCTCTCGCCCCTCGGACCGATTGCCCGAAAGCTCTCCAACTACGAGCACCGCCCCCAGCAGGAAGAAATGCTTCGCGTCGTCACCCGGGCGTTCAACCAGAACGAGCTCGCTGTGATCGAAGCGGGGACGGGCACGGGCAAGACGCTCGCCTACCTACTGCCAGCGATCCACTGGGCCCTGAAGAACAAAGAGCGTTGCCTCGTCTCGACCAACACGATCAACCTCCAGGAGCAGCTCGTCTACAAGGACATCCCCTTCCTGCAGTCCGTGCTCCCCGAGAAATTCAACGCCGTGCTGGTGAAAGGGCGCGGCAACTACGTCTGCCTGCGCAAGGTGGACGAGCTGCAGCTCGACCTGGACCTTTACGTCGAGGAAGAAGAGAAGGACGAGTTGCAGAAAATCCTGGACTGGGTGAAAGTGACCAGCGACGGCAGCAAGTCGGACTTGGGCTTTGTGCCCAGCAACGAGATTTGGGAGAAGGTAGCCTCGGAAAGCGAAACGTGCACGCGGGCGCGGTGCCGCTTCTTCAACAAGTGCTTCGTGATGCGGGCTCGGCGGGAGGCGGCCAAGGCGCACGTGCTGGTTGTCAACCACCACCTGCTGTTCGCAGATTTGGCCCTGCGCGAAATCACCGGCGACATCGCCTCGGTGGCGGTGCTGCCGCCCTACCAGCGAATCGTGCTCGACGAGGCGCACCACATCGAAGACGTGGCCACCAACTACTTCGGGATCGGCATCACGCGCTGGGGCATGAGCCGGCTGCTGCACCGTCTGCACCGCTTGCGCAAAGGGATCCCGCGCGGCCTCGTACACGTCGTCGCCGAGAGGCTCCGCGCTGCTCAGGGCAAAGTCCCGCGCCACAAGCTGGACAAGCTCGAGCGCATCCTGACGATGGACCTCTTGCCCGCCGTTCAGGAAGCCGAGAGCCTCAACGAAGAGGTGATGGAGGATCTCTACCAGACCACTGTACAGGTGTCGCTGCAGCTCCCGCGCCGGGAGGAAAACAACTCCGAGGCCGCCAAAATCCGCCTCACGGAGCTGGTCCTCAGCATGTACCAGGCACAGCCGGTGCTCTGGGAAGGGCTGAAAAAGTACGAGGCGAAGCTCCGCAGCCTCTCTCTGCTGATCGCCGACCTGGTGGACGGTCTCACGGAGCTGGAGTCGGCGGTGCCCAGCCTGGCCTCGCCGCGAATCGAGATCGCCGCTCTCGGGGAGCGTTTTGCTGCAGCCGCTGAAACCCTGCGCGTGGTCTTCCAGGACAGCGGGGACGAGTGGATCCGGTGGGTCGAAATCAAGCCGAGGCCAAACAGGAACATCGTTCGGGTTGGGGCTTCGCCGCTGGAGATTGGGCCGCGCCTGGCTGAAGCGGTGTTCAAGAGCTACAAAACCGTGGTCATGACGTCCGCCACCCTGGCTGTGGACCGCAAGTTCGATTTCTTCAAAGAACGGGTGGGCCTTAGCCTCGTACCAGGCGACCGGGTCGTAGAAGAGCTGCTTCCGGCGCCCTTCAACTACCGGGAACAGGTCATCATCGGCGTGCCCCTCGACGTCCCGGAACCGAGTCACCCGCGTTTTGCCGAGGAGCTGGTACCCCTGCTCTGGGAAGCCCTGCAGGTGACGCGAGGACGCGCCTTTGTTCTCTTCACGTCGTACAGCCTCCTCTCGCGCATGTACAACAGGCTCGCCAGCTTGCTGCGGGACGCTGGCATGGAACCGTTGCGACAGGGCATGGCCCAGCGCCACAAGCTGCTGGAGTGGTTCAAGCGAGACACC
Organism: Calditrichota bacterium; assembly: GCA_013152765.1. GTDB lineage: Bacteria > Zhuqueibacterota > Zhuqueibacteria > Oleimicrobiales > Geothermoviventaceae > Geothermovivens. The sequence goes on from JAADFT010000046.1 coordinate 6,554, forward strand.
CACTCGGTGTTGTTTGCCACAGACTCATTCTGGGAAGGCGTGGACGTGGAGGGCGAGGCGCTGAGCTCTGTGATCATCACCCGCCTGCCCTTCAAAGTGCCCACCGAGCCCGTGGTGGAGGCGCGCGTGGAAGCCATCGCCAGACGCGGCGGCAACCCGTTCACGGAGTACACAGTGCCTCAGGCGGTGCTCAAATTCAAGCAGGGCTTCGGACGCCTGATCCGCCGCAAAACGGACCGCGGCTGCGTTCTGATTTTCGACAAACGCATCGTCGAAAAGAGCTACGGTCGTGTGTTCCTGAACTCTCTGCCGGAAACGCGCTTTGTGTCCGGTCCGCGCCAGGAGGTGTTTCAGGCCGTGGAGGCTTTCTTCACACAGGCTCGCGAGCCCTCCGACGGAGCCGGACCGGAGATCAGCGACCTGAGAGAGCGCGAATCTGCAACAAGCCCGAGGCCTCGCGGTTAGAGTTTTCCCTCTTCCCGCCAGCGCAGAGACCAGCACTCGCGGCAGGCATCGCGTGCGGAGCACCTCTCACCAGGCCTGCCCACGGGGCCTTGCTCAAGCCTGCGGCGTCCAACAGAATCCGTCGCGTAAGTCCACTCACCCGCAACCCAGATCTCTTCTTCGAACGGGAGTTTCGCGGAGTTCACCGCCCCTCGCGCGCACCTCCTGACCACACAACAAATTTGACCGAAAATTAAGCACTTCTTGCAAAAAGTAAGTGCATTCCCCACGCAGATTTCGTAAATTTGGCGCCAACCGGGAAGAAAACCCACCCTTGTTGAGAAAGCGACGTTTCATCTGTGGAGGTCAACGCGAAGTGCAGAGGGAATCCTGGCAAAGAACGCACACCTGTGGCGAGTTGCGCGCAGAGCACGCGGGCCAGCGTGTCACCCTGAACGGCTGGGTGCACCGCCGCCGCGACCACGGCGGGTTGATTTTCATCGACCTGCGTGACCGGTACGGGATCACACAGGTACGTTTCAACCCGGATGTGAGCGGTCACGCCCTGGAAGAAGCGCGCGAGTTGAAGAGCGAGTACGTGATCAGCGTGACCGGTACGGTGGAAAAGCGGCCGGAGGGAATGGTCAATCCCAACCTGGCCACCGGCGAGATCGAGCTGGCTGCCGAAGAGCTGGTCGTACTGAGTCCAGCGCGCACGACGCCTTTCCCGATCGACGACCGCATCGAAGCCAGCGAGGAGCTTCGCCTCAAGTACCGCTACCTCGACCTCCGCAGGCCGGAAATGCAGAAAAACCTGCTTCTCCGCAACAGGCTCTACCAGGCGGTGCGCTCTTACTTCGCCGCAAACGATTTCGTGGAGATCGAAACTCCCTTCCTGATGCGCAGCACCCCTGAGGGAGCCCGGGATTTTCTGGTGCCAAGTCGCATTCACCGCGGGAAGTTCTACGCTCTGCCGCAGTCGCCCCAGACGTACAAGCAGATTCTGATGGTGGCGGGGTTCGACCGCTACTACCAGATCGTGCGCTGCTTCCGCGACGAGGACCTGCGCGCCGATCGGCAACCCGAGTTCACCCAGATCGACGTGGAGATGTCGTTCGTTACCCGCGAAGACGTGATGAGCATGGTCGAGGGGCTGATGGCGCACATCTTCCGCGACATCCTGGGTGAAGAGCTGCAAACGCCTCTTCGTCGCCTCACTTACGACGAGGCCATGCGACGCTACGGAAGCGACAAACCAGAAACTCGCTTCGGCCTCGAGCTGGTTGAGGTCAGCGACGTGGTGCGCGACTCCGGGTTCAAGGTTTTCAGGAGCACCGTGGACGCCGGCGGCATCGTGACCGGACTTTGTCTGCCGGGCGGGGCTCGTTACTCGCGCAAACAGATTGACGAGCTCACCCAGTTCGTTCTCCAACAAAACGGTAAGGGACTCGTGAGCCTCAAGGTCGGCGAGAACGGCCTCGAGGGCGGCGTGGCGAAATTTCTGAGCGACGCCGAGAAAACGGGTCTGGTGAAAAGCTTCAACGCTTCGGCAGGGGATTTGCTGCTTTTAGTTGCGGACGAGCCAGAGCGGGCCCGCACGGTGGCAGGAGCGCTGCGACTCCACCTGGGCCAGCGCGAGGGGCTCATCGACACCAGCCGCCACGAGCTGGTGTGGATCGTTGATTTTCCGTTACTTGAGTGGGATGAAGACGAAGAACGCTACGTGGCCCGGCATCACCCGTTCACAAGCCCGATGGACGAGGATCTGTCGCTACTCGACACTGCGCCGGAAAAGGTACGAGCCAAGGCTTACGATCTGGTAATGGACGGAAACGAAATCGCAGGCGGCAGCATCCGAATTCACCGGCGCGAACTGCAGAAGAAGATGTTTTCGTTGCTGCGCATCGGCGACCAGGAAGCCGAGAACAAATTCGGGTTTCTACTCGAAGCGTTCGAGTACGGCGCTCCGCCACACGGCGGCATCGCGTTCGGCTTCGACCGGCTGGCCATGCTGCTGGCGGGCCGGTCCACCATCCGCGACGTCATCGCGTTTCCGAAAACCAACCGCGCTGTCTCGCTGATGGACGGGGCACCGTCTGACGTCGATCCCAAGCAGCTCGAGGAACTCGGGATCGCCGTCATTCCCGAAGACAAGGACTGATCTTTCACGAACTTGCGCTGGGTCACAAATCTCCCGGTCCCTGTCCAGCAGCGTCGGCGGGAGCTCTGAGCCCCGCGTTCATGCCGGAGCTTCAGGGAGAAACCCGGCCCGGTGCCCCGGCGCGCAGCCGAAGTCCGCGAGAGCAAGCTGAAAAACAGTCGACGCCACAAAGGCAGAGAACCCACAACACCCCGGTGACTACACGTGTACAGCGCTGTGGGTTTCAC
>JAADFT010000047.1 GCA_013152765.1 Calditrichota bacterium
AATGACCCTGCTACGAACTGAGCGGCGGCCCTGGCCAGGTGTTTCTCCCAAGGTCAAGTACAAACTGCGCCCAAGACCGGTTCAGTGACCTTCGCCAAAACTTCTCCACTCGCCGCAACTGTCAAGCCTGCTCCGGAACGGAAAACGCGCCTGACAAAGTGTTTTCTGCAATCCTCGGACACAGAGGAAAAGAAATTCCCTCAGAGCAGTTCCTGAGGGCCCGGACAGGCCTTCACACACATCCCGCAAATGTGCAGGTTCATGTTTCGCTTCTTGGCGAAGTGGTCCAGCAGTGCAAAGCACTTCTCGTAGTCCCAGTCGGCGGCGGTTTCGCCAAGAGCTTTCACCGGGCAGGCGTCGATGCATGCGTAGCAGTCGCCGCAGCCGAATGGTACCGATTCTCCCTGCGGAAGCGGCAGGGACGTCAGGATGCTGACCAAACGCACCTGGGCGCCGTACTGGGGTGTGACCAGAAGGTTGTTACGCCCGATCCAGCCCAGTCCGCTGGCTTCCGCCACATGACGGTGACTCACGTGACCGATCTGTCGCTGCCAGTCGATCGTCTGGCTGGCGGCAATCGGAAGCGCCCGGTAGCCGCGCTCCTGAATCTTGTTGGTCAGGACAAATGCGATTTTGTCGAGCAAGCTGTTCGCTTGCCGGTAATTCCACTTGTAAAGGAGATTGGGCCCGTCAACCAGGCCGTTCAGAACCGCGCGCGACAGACGCACGGCAACACTGATGGCGTATTCGAGACCGCCGAGCTCACGTTCGGTGAGGTGCAGAGGAACTCGCACCCGGGAAAGATGAGTGGTTCCAACGAGCGAGGCTCCTTCTGCAAGGGCGATTTGCCGTACCCACTCAAAATTGGTCGCGGGATCGGCGGCGGAGGAAGTTCGCTCAGCCTTCATCGCCCGACAGCAGATCGCCTTCAGCGAGTGAGAGCGCGATGCCCGACAGCATCACTTCCGGGCCGAGCTGCGTGAAGTCGCCCGACAGCATGCTGCGGTCCACGTTGGCGTACAGGTTGCAGCCAGCGCCTCTTTCGATGATCAAACCACTGATGCGGCCTTCGTGCTCGGCTACAAAGGTAACCTCACCCAGGAGTTCGCTGACCACGTAGCTGGTGCACGCATGCAGTTGCAGGTGGGATGTTTGTGTGTAAACCGTGACCAGGCAGCCACTTTCCTTGCCCATCCGAATCTGCGGGTAAATCTCGAGTGAGAGTTTCCTGCCTTCTTCAGGGTTCTCGAGGACAAACCGGTAGCTGTTTTCTTCACGAATCGGCTCGACTCCGAGCACCTCCGCGATTCGGCGAATGTCCTTTTCTTCGATCGGTCTCATGATTGACCCTGAGTGAGTGCTTGGTTCAGGCCTGGTACGTTGTCCTCGAATGAATGTTGCGGGAAAAGGTGGCATTTGAAGAAGCTGCGGTCACAAACGGGGAATCGAAACGCCTGTTCGGTGTCAGTTCAGTGTACCGCGTCTCTGGCGACTTCTTCTTTCCCCGCAAAACGAACGAAATTCGCTCCGGCCGAGTTCTGCCTTTCTTGCACACGAACACCCGGATCGCGAGAGAACCTCGTGTCGACTCGCGGCTTGCCCTTGCGGCGTCCCGGGCGGGGCTTCACTCTCTCGATGATTGTGTCGCTGTGGCCGGATTCACCGAAGTGTCCTCTCGGTGTAGAAGGCTGCCGGACGAACCTTGTTTGTACCTGCAAGCCGAACAGCTGGGCTGAAATCTCCCGGCTCAAAACAAACAGGTACGAAACACCTACCTTGCTCCGGTGAAACCTCCACGGCATCGTGCTGCCGGAAAGTACGACCAGCATTCTTGCGGCCGGTGTTCTTTCGAAATCCTGGCCGATATACGAAACCCCGATACAGGTATCGGGGCTTCGTTTACTGTCGGTTCAGTGAGAAGTGTTTAGAGCTTCTTGACCCGCGTCGCCTGCAGTCCTTTTTCGCCCACGACGTAGTCGAACTCCACTTCCGCACCTTCGGTAAGGGTCTTGAAACCCTCATCCTCGATGACGGAGTAGTGCACGAACACGTCCTCGCCGTCGTCCTGCTGGATGAAACCGTAGCCCTTCTGCTCGTTGAACCACTTCACTCTTCCCTTCGGCATACTGATGTGCCTCCACTTCTACCGCCTTGCTGAGCCAATCGCTAGTTTCATAGACAAAAACTGATGATTTCCAAAGGTCGCGACGGCTCATCTGGCGATTCCGTCTATGAAACCGACGCAATATACGCATTCGTTCAGGGTTTGTCAAGGAATATCTCCAGTTTTTTCGAACGCCGGTGAGAAAGTTCTGGAACTTCTTCCGCCGTGAGTTGCGCCCACGATGACGACGGTTGCGTTCCCTGCCTGCTGTTGGCGTGGGTTGACCGGATGCCCTCGCCAGGCGCTGAACTTGCCCGAAGCTCGACGCCGACGAGTTGTGTTCACTGGGTCGGGTTCCACCTTGAGTCGTGGACTTGCTGAATCTCATCAGGAGGACGCTCCAAGGCAAAGCCGGTCGGGTTCAATTACCGACCACGGTGTGGCTGATTTTCGGCCACGAGAAAGTCCGTTTGCAAGGCGCCTGAGTGCCCGTTTGTGTAAGTGGTGAAATGTAGGAAACTTTGGACGGCAAAAAATTCCGGGTTGAGGCAGGTCGGTGGCACAACAGTTGTAGTTACGTGCGGAGACCGCCGGGCAAAAGAGGATTTTTCTACGTGCCACGTGGGACGGCGCGCCTGGCGGTCGCGCACCCGTCACCCGGCCAGGGAGGGCCGGGGACGGAGAATTTGCGCGTTCGTGTGTCGGGTTGGCGGTCTTTTCTTTACAGGCGGGTACGATGAAAGCGAAAGAAGCGGTTGAGAGCGGAAAGCGACGGTTGCGTTTGCCCCTGGCAACGTCGCCGAGGACTGGCCAAGGGACTGGCCGGAGCGAACGCGACCTTGAGCTGCTCAGAGCGGCGCTCTGGCAGATCAATGCGGGAATTCTGGTGCTGGATTCCCGTGGCAAAGTGCTGGCGGCGACGCGTGATGTGGCGACCCTGTTCGGCCTGCGCCGGGTGAAGAAGACGGGCGAGTACGTTCTTCCGCGCGGTGAAATCAGACGTGCCATTCTGCAAGCGATGGCAGAGGTACTGGGTGCCGGGCAACCTACGTTGCTGTCGCTACCGACGGCGGAAGGGGATGAAAAAGACGCCGCTGCTACAGCCCGCGTTTTCCCCGTGCCGGGATCGGACACTGGCATGCCTGGCGCTGTCTTGCTCGTCGAACAGCCGACCAGGCAGAAAGGTGAAAACCAGGAACGCGAGTTCTCCGCGCTCTTCGCCGAGGTGGCTTCCCACGTGGCGCACGAAATCCGCAATCCCCTCGGCACGATCGGTGGCTTTGCGTCGCTTCTGGAACGCGAGTTTCCCGATGACGACCGGCGCCGGCACTGGGTGCGCAAGATCATCGACGCTGTGGCCCGCCTCGACAGAATGGTCACGCAACTGCACCTGTACGTGCAGCCGGTCAAAGCTCAGGTTCGCCCTGCGGACCTGGTTGAGAAAACACGCGAGGCTTTCGAGTTCGCTGAAATCAAGTTCGGAGCACAGGACAACAACGTCATTTTCGACTACAGTTTCCCGGACGAGCCCGTTTACGTGCTCATCGATCCGCACTGGTGGCAGGAAGTCGTGCTGACCATTTCGGCCAACGCCATCCAGGCCATGAAGCAGGGGGGACGCGTAGGGGTTCGCGTGGAGGCGGACAGCGACAAGGCCGCCGTGGTTGTAGAGGATGAAGGGGAGGGCATCGACCGGGACATGGACGGCAAGATTTTCTACCCGTTTTTCTCCTCCAAACCGGACGGCACTGGGCTGGGGTTGAACGTCGCGAAGAAGTTGCTCCGTTCGATGGGTGCGGCCATCGAGATCAGCAGCGAGCCGGGGCGGGGAACGAACGTTCGGATGATTTTCGAAAAGGTTTGATTCAGCGAATTCCGGGGCCGGGCCAGACGTGGGGTTTCGGACTGACGCTGGGGAGGCCCGGTCCCCGTCCATTCTTTTTACACCACTACGGAGGGAAAGAGCTACATGACGCGCAGAGTGCTACTGATCGAGGACGACCCAGGAGAGCAGGACCTGATTGCTGAGGTGTTGAGCTTGCGCGGTTGCCGCGTGGACAAAGCATCCACGGGAAACGAAGGCCTGCGTTTGCTCGAGCGCAACTTTTACGACCTCGTGCTTTGCGACGTGAAGTTGCCGGATCTGAGCGGGCTGGATGTGCTGGTCAAGGCTCGCGAGTACGATTCCGACCTTGGCGTCATCATCATCACGGCCTACCCGAGTGTGCCGAGTGCGGTTTCGGCCATCCAGCGGGGAGCCTACGACTACCTGCAGAAACCGCTGAATGTGGACCACCTGGAGCACACTCTCGACCGCTATTTTCAGTACTACGAGCTGGTGCGCGAGAACCGGCGCCTGCGGATGGAGCTTAAGAAGGCCTACAGCTTCGATTCGCTGGTCGGGAAAAGCCAGGCGATGCAGGACATTTTCGAGCGCATCCGCATGGTAGCCGACAGCCGGGCGACGGTGCTCATCACAGGGGAGAGCGGAACCGGCAAGGAGCTTGTGGCCAGGGCCATTCACTACAACAGCTCGCGCCGGAACAAGCCGTTCATCAAAACCAACTGCGCTGCGCTTCCGGAAGGACTGATTGAGAGTGAATTGTTCGGACACGAGAAGGGTGCTTTCACCGGGGCTTACAAGGCGCGCAAAGGCCGTTTTGAGCTGGCAAACGGCGGCACCCTGTTCCTCGACGAAATCAGCGAGATCAGCATTGGCTTGCAGGCCAAGCTGCTGCGTGTGCTGCAGGAGCGCGAGTTCGAGCGCGTGGGCACGGCGGAAACGGTGAAAGTGGATGTGCGCGTAATTGCGACTACCAACCGCGATTTGCGGCAGGAAATCCGCGAAGGACGGTTCCGCGAGGACCTGTACTTCCGTCTGAACGTTGTGCCCATCCACCTTCCGCCGCTGCGGGAGCGCCGGGAGGACATCCCGCTCCTGGTGGAACACTTCATCCAGAAGTACGCTGAGGAAAACGGCAAGCGGATCGAGGGCATCAGCGAACGCGCTCTGGAACTGATGATGCAGTACGACTGGCCAGGCAACGTGCGCGAGCTCGAAAACGCCATTGAACAGGCTGTCGTGCTGTCTCGGGGTCCGATTCTGGGACCGGAACTTTTCAACTTCCTGGACAACGTGGCCGTGGGTGGAGGCTACAGCGATTTCGATCTCTCCAAAATGACCCTCAAAGAGCTGGAAAAGGTGGCCATTCTGAAAGCTTTGCAGGACACGGGTGGCAACCGCACGCACGCGGCTCGACGGCTTGGGATCAGCGTGCGTACCCTTCGGAACAAACTGCGCGAATACCGAATGGCCGGCGAGGAAGAAGTGCCGCAAGTTGCGTGACCGGGGCGGGCGCCAGGCCCGCCCTTTTCTACGTCCTCCTACGCAATTTCTCCCTCCTCTTCGCGGTAAAGTTCACCGCACCCCCGACGATACTCTTAAGGAAGCCGGGTAAACCGAACTTCCAGTAACAACGGATTCCAAACATGGCGGAGTGGCACGAGCAAGAATCAACCAGCGGTGGAATGCTGCAGTTGGTTAGCTTTTTCCTCGGAGACGAGGAGTACGCGGTCGACGTGTTGCGGGTGCAGGGCATCGACCGTGTGACGGAAATTACGCGTGTTCCCCGTGCTCCGGAGTTTGTCGAAGGCGTGATCAACCTGCGCGGCAAGATTGTGCCGATCATCGACCTGAGGCGCCGGATTGGGCTACCCTCAAAGCCGCCGGACCGCGAAAGCCGCATCATCGTTGTCGAGATGGGGCGCGAGGTGGTCGGCCTTCGGGTGGACAGCGTCAGAGAAGTGTTGCGCGTGCCGCGCAGCCTCACCGAGCCTCCTCCGGACATGGCCAACGCAGAGAACAACGATTTCGTTGAGGCCGTCGGTAAGCTGGACGACCGGCTCATTCTGATTCTCAACGTGGATCGCATCCTGGACAGCTCAGAGCGCCAGGCACTGCGCGATTTCTCTGAAAGCAGTTGACGTTGCAGTTCCGATTCTCTTGAGGAGCGGGCGAGCGACAGCCGCGGGTTTGAATGAGGCCGGCTCGACATGTCGGGAAAACGCGGTTCGGCAGAGACCCGCTGTTCTAATGCTCGACGGAGATGACCGCTTTGGGGCACGCCGGATCTGGAGCGTCCAGAAGGCGGTCGTTTACGTTGGTTGGGTTGGAAGGTGGCGCGTAACCGTAGCACCTGCTTAATGGAGAGGAGGTGACGCATGCGTTTCCTCGCGGTGGATGATTCCCCCACCATGCTGCGCATCATCAGCAACACGTTGCAACGGATCGGTTACAGCGACGTTGTGCAGGCCAGCAACGGTGCGGAAGCCCTGCAGAAACTTCAGGAGCAGCCGGTGGATGTGGTGATCACGGACTGGAACATGCCGGAAATGGATGGCCTGGAGCTGGTAAAAGCCATGCGCAACAACCCGAAACTCAAGGACATCCCGGTTCTGATGGTAACCACACGCGGAGTGAAGGAAGACATCGTTGAGGCCGTGAAGGCCGGGGCGTGCAGTTACATTGTGAAACCCTTCACGCCGCAGGTCTTGAAAGAGAAAATTCAGCAGATTACTTCGTGATGGGTGTGGGAAGGACGGCGATCGGGAAAGGCGAAATCATGCACGAAAACGGCACGGGGAACCCGGGAAGAGACGGGCTGGAAACCCTTTTGAATCGAGTGGCTGAGGTTGAGGCGCTGTTCGTCCTCGTCAGGCGAATTGTGCCCTTCGTAGAGGACCTGGCGCGTTTTGTCCACGATGTGGCGCCAATGCTTCGCAAAGCCAGCCAATCACTTAGAGAGTCGTCTAACAAGATGCCGCGGGCGGCCGAGCACCTTTCGAATGTGACCGAAGCCACTGAGCTGGCCACTTCGGAGGTTCTGGATCGGCTCGACCGCATTCTGCAGGAGCTCTCCAACATCGACACTTTTGCGGATTCGTACGCGTCGTTTCGGCGAAGCTTCGCGGCGAGCTGTCGGCGTCTCGATCAGATCGCCGAGAGTTTGCAGGACGGCAGAATGCTGGCGGCCGAGGGCGCACTGGCCATTTCCAGGCTGGTCACCCGGTTGCAGGAGCGCGCCACTGAACTTCCGCCACCGGCGACCCTGCGTCACGAGTCGCAGACCATCCGGGACGAGGCCTACGAAATCATGACGGCGTTGCAGGTGCAGGACATCACGGCTCAGCAATTGATGGCGGCCTACGAGCTCATCCGGTCTGTCCAGGAGAAGATCAACAGCCTGCTCAACGATCTGTTCAACGTTGACGGCGAACTTGTGCCGAAGCGCAAAGTCGCCTACGACGCCAACGCAACGTTTTCGCTTCACAACAGCGGGGCCCGGCAGGCACGCGTGGATGCTGTGCTCGAGAACGCGGCAGCGCGCACAGCACCGGCCGGGCAGGAAAACGAACGTGCGGAAACACAGGCTGACGTCGACGAAATTCTGCGGCAGATGGCCAGGTCGTAGCTGAACACGGTTGGTGACTGCAGAACGAAGGGGCGACTTTCCTTGACGAACGTTCAGTAAACACCTGGGAAGCGATGCCAGACAGCGACGACAATCTCGATTTTCTAAAAGACGTTCTGGACGACTACCTGGTTGAAACGGGAGAGCTGGTTGAGCAGCTCGAAAGCGACCTGGTTGCGCTGGAGTCGCGTCCGACGGACGCCGACCTCCTCAACCAGATTTTCCGGGCGGTGCACACCATCAAGGGTACCTCGTCTTTCCTCGGCTTCGAGCGGATGTCGGAGCTCACCCACCGCGCGGAGGACGTTCTAAACCTCCTGCGGCACGGTGAAATGGCGGTCGATGCCCGGGTAATGGATGTGCTTTTACAGGTGGTAGACTGGATTCGGCGCTTGCTCGAGCACATCCGCCAGGAGGCCAACGACGGCGACGAGGACCTGAGCGGAATTTTGCAGGCCCTCGAAGGTCTTCTGAAAGGCGACGAAGCCCAAGAGAAGGTGGCAGGGTCGGTTTCGGAAACGCGCGCTGCCGACCAGGAAAGCGCAGAGAAAGCAGAAGCTGCCTCGCCGGAAGAACGTGACGCAAATCAGACCGCGACTGCGGAGGAAACGAAGCTGTCAAAAAAGGTCGAGGTGGATTCCGACGAAGAGCCCGCCGCAGCCGAGAAGGGTGAAACAAAGACGACAGCCAAAGATCCGGCGAGTTCAGTCGCGGAGGCGCCAGCGAAAGCCGAGCGTCCCCCAGTAGGGCGACGTGAAGACAAAGGACCCCAGACGGTGCGGGTGCCGGTGGAGCGGCTCGACGAAATCATGGATTTGGTCGGCGAGCT
>JAADFT010000048.1 GCA_013152765.1 Calditrichota bacterium
CCTTCCCGATGAATCCGCGCGCCCGCTGGAGCGTCCCGTCTGGTTTTCCGTGCTGGTAGTGAAAGTTGTGCCGGATCCTACGCCGGGATCGGACGAAATCAGTCGTGCCAGCGGCGACAGCTGGGTGGGCCGACGCGGCTACCGAAAGCCGGACGGGACGCTCCAGCGGGCGCGCGGATTCATCGGGAAGGTGCGAGACGCTCGGGGAGAGCCGGTCGACGAGGTGTTCGTCGTTGACATCCCCGAGAACATCGAAAATCCGTCGCCAGAGGGGCCTCTGGAAGGGACGGAGACGACTTTTCCCACGCCACCGCTCGGTTGCAAACAGCGCAGGCTGACGCACACGGCGGATTCCGCTTTCCCCGGATGTCGTGGGAACGTCCGCAGTGCACCGGACGGCTCGCTCGCGACTGAGCTACCTGTGCAGGGATTCGCTTGGTGTGTGGCAGGTTTTCCTGATTCCGCCAACCGGAGGGAAGCCCGTTCAGCTGACGCACGGCAGCGTGAACGTTCAGTCGGAGGCGCGCTGGGATCCGAGCGGGAAATGGGTCGCGTTCGTGAGGAATGACGCGATTGTCGTGGCATCGGTGCAGCCTGGCGAATCGTTTGGCAAGACTCGCGTGCTGACGGACCCCGCCCTGGGCACGCCGTCAAATCTGGTGTGGTCCCACGACGGTAAGCTGATCGCGTTCAACCGCGACGTGGACGGCGTGCAGCAGATTTTCGTGGTGACGTTTGACGGGCACCTGTAAGAAGCCCTCCTGTAAACGGGACCGCGAAGATCTGCTCTGCGCCTTAGGCTGCTGGTTCTCGCTTGGGATGGTAAGCCGAGGCAAGCTGGCGGCTGAGAGGCCCCTTTGGCGCGTGTTCGCGGCTTCGGTAAATGGGTTTGAAGCTCCAGCGGTGCTACCGGGGAGGACATCCGGCCAGCCTGACCGGGCGCCAACGGCACCAGGCGCAGATTCGGAAAGAACGGCAACAAGTGGTTGGCCTCGGCTGTTGATGTAGCTTCGGAAATCAAAGAAGGAGGCGTGTGAAGATCCGGCGTGATCAATCTGCTTCCAGAGTAGACCGGTTCACCCACTGGTGCTGGCGGACTCTGGCGATTGGTGTTTTCTTCTCGCTCGTGCCGCTGGTCTCTTTCGCTGCGGCAACGTGGCAGGTTCTTGTACCGAACGCCGTCGCGCGGGATTCCGCTGTGCTGGCGGGGCTGGAAGAACTCAGACGGACCGCGAAAAATCTCGGTTTGTCCTTCGCCAAAGAAGCACATCCAGAAGGGCCGAAGCTGGTACTGAGCCTCACGGACTCCAGCTCGGTCGTCGCCCAACTTGGGAAGGAAGGTTTTCGCTGGTACAAGGCGGACGGGGAGCTAAGGCTCGAAGCGGGCACAGAGCTTGGACTGGCGTACGGACTCTTTCAGCTCGCGGACGAGGTGGCCACGACGCGGGCAATGCCTTCCGGGAATCGCACGCTTTCACCGTCGTTGCCTTACCGAGTGCTGGAGGTCGGCAGGCTGGTTCCGAGTACACTCCAGGGGCCATCCGCTGATGCAGCAGGCCTGGAGACCTTCCGGCGTCGCTGGCGGGGAACGTTGGTCAGGGCACTGCGACACGGCTACAACATCCTGAGGCTGCACGCCACGGAGGACTTTGTGCCCTGGGAGGACCCACGCTACGGTCCTCGAAGTGTGGCCTACCGGGCCTACCTGAAAGCAGCGGTGGAGATGGCCCACGCTTTTCACCTGAAAGTTCTTGTGGCCGGCGACGAGTTCATTTACCTGCCGGAGCTCGTTGGCGGCCGAACGAAAACCCTGTCCGTAAAAGAAAACACGGTTTGGGACGGGCTTGCGAAAAAGTACAGGCGGCTCCTGAGATCGGCTCCCTACCTGGATGGAGTGTCCACACGGATCGGAGAGGTCATTCCTTACTACGATTTCAGGCACTTTGACCTGATTCACGCGCCCGCCGACTCGCCCGACCCACGAATTGAGGAGCGCTACCGGCGGTTTCTGTGGACAATGTACCGCGTGGTTGTGGGAGAGTTCGGAAAGCTCTACCTGCACCGGACGTGGGTGACGAACAACTGGGAACAGCACAGCGTACCGGAAATCTACCGCCGCACCTTCGAAGGCTTGCCGACCGACAATCTCCTGGTGGCCATCAAGATTACCAAGACGGACCAGTGGTACTACTGGGTTCCGTTCAATCCCACATTTGGCGTCACGCCGCACACGACTCTGGCCCAGGCGGAGCTTGGCAGCGCTGCACACGGTAGCGGTCTGCTTCTGGATTTTCCGGGTTTCTGGTTCGGCGCGGGATTACGCTACGCCGTGGGAAAAGGGGCACGGGGCGTCCTTGCTTCCGTGACAACGAACGGGCCCGGTCAGGAAGCCGTGAGCTACGTTTTCGCGCGCCTGGCCTGGGAACCAGATCGCAGTGTGTCGGACCTCCTGCTGCGGTGGCTGCGCCGAACGTACGGAGATTCGGCCGCGCCAGCACTGTTGGGCGTGTTCCGGAAGTCGGCGGAGGCAATTCGGGATGGCCTGTACGTTCGGCCCTGGGCGTTGCAGGAATGGAATCCAATTCCCCACTTGCGGGTTCGAACGTTCATGTTTGGTGGGCGACCGCTTTTCGACCACGGCAAGGGGCACGACAGGTTCTTGAGGACCCTTTACCTGCAAGCGGAGCCCTGGGGCGACGAAACACTGAACGATCTGGATCGTGGCCTCGAGACCGCCGACAGCATGCTGGTTGCGTTTCAACGGGTGGAAGCGGCCATCCCGGACAGTAGCAGGAGGGCCCGGCTCGACCATGACCTGCACCACGAACTCGTCCTGCTGCGCCTGAACCGCGCGTACGTAGCGGACATCCTGCGGTATTTCCGCTACAAGGACACGGGCAGCAGCGCGGATCGCAAAGCGTTGGCACGGGCGAATGCCCGGTTGAGCAAGGAATTGCGTTTCTACAAGCGCTATTTCGGTGCTTTCGATGTGCGCGCCCTGGAAATCCTCTTGTCGCTGAGTAAAGCGGCCGTGCACGATCTTCCCGCTCTGAAGGACTCACTTCGTTCCTGGCCAGACGAGGCTGAAGTCGAGGCCTGGTTCGTGCAAGAACGCCAGCGCTACAAAACGCTGCTCGCGCAAACGAAACATCCCCATGTAGTTTACCACTGGAAAGGTACGATCGACGGCTCCGATCTGCTCACCTTTGTGGGAGACTCCGTTCACGTGGAGCATTTTCTGTGGGAGTACCCGCGCCAGGCGGAATTTGCGGCTCTTGGGTCGTACGATCCCGACGAGGAAGAGCTGGTGATTCGCGTTCGGAGGGGAAGAGGAACGGTGGTTCTGGTGCCGGGGAAGGCGAAAAGAGGCGTGGCTGTGTACGTCGAGGACCCGGCGCCCGGAGTGGACGTGTACGATTTTGAGGTTGTTGCCGTGAAGCGACCAGAGAAAACCAACCGAAGGAGGTAACAGCATGAGGAAATTCCTGATCGGTTCGTTGCTGAGCGTTTTTGCGCTGACGCTGCTGGTCGGGTGCAGCTCCACTGTGAAGCTGGTAGGTGCTAAGGCGGAACCGGCGGTGCTCAGTCCAGGACAAAAAGGTAAACTGATCGTAATCCTTTCCGGCGCGAAGAAGAAGGTTGGCTCTGTGGTTGCGGTGGTGCGGGAGTACCCCGAGTACACGGTTCGCTTGAATGACGAGGGCCGGATGGGTGACGAGAAGGCCGGCGACGGTGTGTGGACGTACGAGTTCCCGGTGCCGTACGACGCGCCCGCCCAGGACTACCACCTGGACATCACGATTCGCGACAAGGACGGCAACATCATTCAGGTTGGGCAGGCGAAGGGACCAGCTACAACCATCGTCGTCAAAGTGCAGTAGGGACGTCTCCACCGACCCGGGGCGGATTCGGTCTCTCAGCAAGAGCAGAACTCACCAGCCGGTGGCGGGGCCCCTGCAGGGGTTCGTGCGGGGCCGTAGATGTGTCCAGGGTTGCCGAGCAGCGAGCGGGCGCTGGTCCCTGCGGGGGGCTGCTGCCAATCCGTGTTCCCTGTGAAAACTGCAGGTGGCCGAGCCGGTTGCGACTTCCCGACTCGTGAGCCGCACAGTCCGACGGCAGGACGTCACCGGTCCAGCGAGGAATGACAGGCATAGAGGGAAAGCACTGTTTTGTCTACGCGTTACCCCAAGCCGAGCCACCGGGATTAGGGAAAAACGGGTGGCTTATGCTGTACCGTTACAGGAGGAGAAAGAATGACGAAAAGATCCGCTGCGAAGGCGGTTGCCTACGGAGTACTGACGCTTGCGCTAAGTGCGCTTTTGTTGCCACGGGCAGGGGCACAGACGACGAACGTGCACAAGATCGGTACAAAGAAGCAGCTCTTCGGCGACGGCTTTTGGCTCGACGACGCGCGCAAGGTGAAGCTTGTGCTCCACCGTCCCGTGCTGACGCACGAGCGGTGCATCGTCGCTGACCGCCCGTGGGAGGGGCACAGGGTTGGGGCGTACAACACGATTCTGGAGGATGGCGGAGTCTTGAAGATGTACTACGACGCCATTGCTTCGGACGGAACGCGCTGGCTGTGCCTGGCGACTTCCACGGACGGTGTGCACTGGGAAAAGCCCGAGCTGGATGCTGTGCCATTCGGCAAGTACAAGCGAACGAACATTGTGTTTCCGCCGAAACCGGGCCACTTTGAGCCGGGTTCCGTTTTCATCGACACACGGCCCGGGGTACCGGCGGACGAACGGTACAAGCTGTCCTGCATGTACCGCATGGGGGGTGCCAAGAAGTCGGCCGTCTACGTGGCCGGATCTCCCGACGGCATCCATTTTCACTTTCTCAGTGACAAACCTGTTTTTCGGTCCAGCGACACGGGCAACGTCTGCTTCTACGACCCACGTGTGGGACGCTACGTGGCGTACGTGCGCGTGTGGGATCTGAAGCGGAAGGTGGGGCGACTCGAGTTCGACGATTTTCTCAACTGGGGGAAAGAGCAAACTGTCTTCAGCTACGACGAAGAAGACAACCGCTGGCTCGACCAGGACCTCTTCCGAAGCATGGATTTCTACACGAATGCGGTCACAAAGCTGCCCGATGCGGACAACGTCTACCTGATGTTCCCGTCGGCGTACTACCACTACTACCGTGAGACCGCCAAGCGGCTTGGGAGGCCTTTCGTAAGAGCCGGGAATGACGGCCCCCTCGACATTCAGTTCGCCTTCAGCCGGGACGGGATTCACTGGAGTCGACCGGACCGGCGGCCTTTCATCTACCTGGGCGAAGCGGGAGACTGGGATCGAGGCTACGCTTACATGGTGACCGGCGTTGTCCTGCGTGAGCGGGAAATCTGGCTCTACTACGCGACGGCGGCTTACACGCACGGCGACTACGACGTGAAGGAGGATCGGTACACGGGGACGATCACCAGAGCAGTTCTTCGCCGGGATGGGTTTGTCTCCGTGCAGGCTGGAATCGAACCCGGCGAGTTCACTACACCCCCGATCGTGTACGAGGGGAAGCGGCTGTTTGTGAACGTGCGCACCAGCGCTGGCGGCCACCTTCGTGTGGCTTTGCTCGACACGTCGGGTGCACCGGTGTCGCGTTTCTCGCTGGGAGAGTGCACGCCCATCAACGGCAACTGGCTGGCCGCGGAGGTCAAGTGGAAGACCGGCGATCTGAGCAAGCTGGCCGGCACACCGGTGCGACTGCGTTTCGTACTGCGCGACGCTGACCTGTTTTCATTCTGGTTTAGCGAGTAATTCGGCGACAGTCTTCCAGCGGGGGCTTTGATTCTCATCTGATCGTTGAACCGTTTCAGCCAACACCTGGTTTGTTCGCAGGAGGATTTACGGCATGTCTGAGGCTCGTTCGGGACTGAAACTCCACGTCATTTCGAACACACACTGGGACCGCGAGTGGGTCTACCCGTTTCAGGAGACGAGACTTCTGCTGGTAGAATTCTTCGACAACTTGCTCGAGTTGTACGAGCGCGATCCCGAATTTCCACCCTTTCTCCTTGACTCGCAGGTGATCCCCGTGGAGGACTACCTGGAGCTCCGCCCAGAAAACGAGGAGCGGGTTAAGAAAATCGTGCGGGAGGGCAAGCTGATCATCGGCCCCTGGTACACGCTCCCGGAGGAGTACATCATCAACGGCGAGTCGCTGGTGCGAAATCTCGTCATCGGACACCGGGTTACGCAGAAGTACGGACCCGTCAGCAAGATCGGTTACACGCCGTTTTCCTACGGGCAAACGAGCCAGATGCCGCAGATTTACCGTGGCTTTGGGATTGACACGATCATTTTCTACCGCGGCATTAACACTCCGAAGTCGGAATTCATCATGGAGGCCCCGGACGGTTCTCAGGTGCTTGGATGCCGTTTCGGCGCGCTTTCCCGATTCAGCTACTATTTTTACGTGTACCGGATGGTCCGGTACGGAATGAGCCGGGACGAGTGGTGGTACGACTGGCGTCGTGACGCTTCTCCTTTTCGGCTTGCGACGGACCGCCATCCTCATGCACATTACTACGTGCTGGATCCTGAGGCCAAGCAGTGGAATCTCGACATTTTGCCCGGGCAGCTCAAAAAGCTGATCGAGGACGAAACGCAACACTTCACAACACGCCACATCGCCCTCATGATGGGCTTTGACACGTCGAGTCCGGATCCAGACGAGCCCAGGTTGATCAAAGAGTGCCAAAAAGTCGTGTCCGAGTGGGGACACGAAATCTTTCCAAGCACGCTTGAGCGTTTCATGCGCGAAATGGCTTCAGAAGTTAAGACTCCCCACGTGATCAAGGGTGAGAGTCGAGACCCGGGCGCGACGGGAAAATGGACTCACCTGATGGGCGATGTGCTTTCGAGCCGTGCGCACACGAAGCGCAAGAATTTCCTGACCGAAATGGCTTTGCAACGCTGGGCTGAGCCGTTTGCGGCCCTGGGCTGGCTCGTTGGAGGTGAGTACCCGAAGACGGCGCTGGATCTGGCCTGGCGGTACCTGCTCAAAAATCACCCGCACGACACCGTGTGCGGTGCTGGCGTCGATCAGATGGAGAAGGACATGATCTACCGCTACGACCAGTGCCGCATCATTTCAGAAGGGGTGATGCGTCGGGGCATGGGAGCACTTCAGAAGGCGATCGACACCTCTGAGCTGAGTCCGGAGGACTCAGTGGTCACCGTGTTCAACCCGCTCCCGGTACCACGGTCCGAAGTAGTTTCTCTGCTGGTGGACCTGCCGAAGAATTCCGGTCTGACAGATGTTTATCTGGAGGACGAGTCGGGCGCGGAGATTCCGATTCAGATTGTGTCGAAGCAGGAAGCCGGGACCCTCGTGCGCAATCTGCAGGACATCAGCCTCGAACTCAGAAGCGAGCGCGTTCACCTGCACGCTGAGGTGGGGGAAATTCCCGCATACGGCTACAAAACCTACGTACTGGCGAGGAGAAGTGCCAACGCAGCGCAAGGGCCGAGTCTGAGCCCGGCCGACCATGTGCTGGAGAATGAACACCTGCGGGTTGAAGTGCAGGAGGACGGTCGCCTTGACCTTCTGCACAAGGAAAGCGGGCGTTGGTACAGAGGTTTCCACTATTTTGAGGACGACGGTGAAAGCGGACACCCGTGGATCCACATGCGACCGGAGCACGACGAAGTTGTCAGCAGTGCTGGCAGGAAAGCCGAAATTGATTTACTTGAAGCTGGTCCGCTTCTGGCCCGAATCCGCGTGCGGCACGTTCTTTCCGTCCCCACGGGGCTTGAGGAGAAGGAGGATGGACTGCACAGAGGTGCGACCCGCGTAGATCTTCCGATCGAGTCGGTGTTCACGCTTCGCAAAGGCCAGCGTTACCTGGAGGTAGAAACCGCGGTTGACAACCGCGCGGAGCAACATCGGCTGCGTGTGTGTTTCCCGACGCGCATCGCTGCGGAGACGAGCGCAGCCGAGGCTGCTTTTGACGTGATCGAGCGGCCAATTGAACGGAAACCCGGGACACCGTACTACGGTCGGGAGAATCCGACCTACCCGATGCACCGCTTTGTGGACCTGAGCGATGGGGAAGCGGGGGTGGCGTTCTTGAACGACGGCATGCGCGAGTACGAGGCCGTGGACGACGAGAGCCGCACCGTCTGCCTCACACTCTTTCGGGCGTTTACGGCCATGCAGTCGCCGGTGATTGATCGCTGGACTGTCTACCCGGACATGAAGCTGGCGCAGCATCCTGGCGTTCACACGTGGCGGTACGCAATCTTGCCGCACCGTGGAGACTGGGACGAGGGGGGCGTGATGCTCGAGGCCGAGAAGTTTGTCCTGCCGCTCGAGGCGGCTCAGGCGGGCAGGACTCGCGGCACGATGCCCCGAACGTTCGGCTTTCTTGAACTGCGTCCGGAGCAGCTGACGGTTACGGCGTTCAAACGAGCCGAGGATCGCGAGTCGCTGGTGCTGCGGTTTTTCAACCCAACCTGGGAGGACCTCGAAGGCGAACTGATCTTTGGTAAGAGGCCTCAGGAAGTGTGGATCTGCAATCTCAACGAAGAGCGTCAGGAGCAAGTGCCGATTTCGGGAAACGGCGTGAAGCTGCCCGTCCGGCGCAAGAAGATCGTGACGCTTGAGCTTGTCTACGAGCGGTAACAGGGGGGACTGTTCAGCCGGGGGGCTTGCTTTGGAATTGTGCTCGTGGTGGTGATGCAGCGGAATCAAAGCCACTGTCATGCCGAGG
>JAADFT010000049.1 GCA_013152765.1 Calditrichota bacterium
CGCTTTCTCGGAATCGTGTGCTGGTCGCAACTGTTTTCGAGATTTGCGTGCCTGGCGTTTTTTCTGCTGGGGAAGGTGGTGTGCCGGCGTAGGCCCGGGTTGCAGACTAAAGAGTGCTGAGCTCGCTTAAATCTGCACGTTATGCCGAGCTGAGGAAACTGCTTTAGAAGCGAATCGCTGCAATCAACGTGTAAGCGGCTGCGGCCAGCAGGGCGGCGACCGTAGCAAGGGGAAGCTGCGTGGTGACGTGGTCCATCAGATCGGTACCCGTGGCCAACGAAGCCAGGATGGTTGTGTCGCTGATCGGCGAACAGTTGTCGCCGTACACGGATCCACCCGTAACGGCTGCGAAGCAGAGCAAGGAGTAGAAAGGATCGGGATTCACAGAGTAGGCCAGCGGCATGGCGATCGGCAGCACCACGGCGTACGTGCCCCACGAAGACCCTGTGGAGAACGCGATGAACATCGTGACGAACAGCAAAATCGCAGGCAGGATCACAGGCTGGATCAGGTGGCTCACGGAGCGTACCACGTAGTTGGCTGCCCCGACGGCCTCCGACGTTTTGCCGAGTGCCACGGCCAGCCCTAAAATGATGGCTCCGATTGTCACTCCTTTGCAGCCGTTTACAAAACCTTCCATGACCTCTCGCAGAGACATGCCTTTCCACAGGGCCAGCAACATGGCCGAGAGCACCGCCAGCACGAATGCTTCGGAGACACGCAGTGTGCCGCTCAAAACGTAGGGCAGGATGGCCACGCTGAGAAGAACACCGATGGGCACGAAGAAATCCTCGAGTCCAGCCCGGTACCCCTGTGGGATGGAGAGCTCGGTTAACTCGTCGGAAATCAGGGGCGTAGCGCCGTCGCGATTCAACTTGCCGGTGGTGCGCGCACGGATCATGGCCTGGCGCATTCGGCTACCGTACCACGGCAAGGCTTCGATGCTAAGCAGAAACGTGAAGAGAATCGCGAACAGCGCGTAGAAGTTGAGGGGAATCGCCTTGAACAGGTATGTGGTGGCGAACTGTTCGGACTGGAAAAGCGGTGTTGTACCAACAATGAGTCCGCCCATGTAGATTGGCCAGACGTTGAACGGCAGTAGAGTAGCCACGGGAGAGGCAGTCGAATCCACGATGTACGAGAGTTCCTCGTGGCTGACGCGCTCTCGGTCGGCGATGGGACGTGCTGTCGTCCCGGCCAAAACAGTGCTGATTGTCCCGCCCTGGTGGAACACCAGGCCAAGCAGAAAAGCAAAGAGTTTTGCCGTCCGGGGGCCCCTCACAAGATGTTTGGCGACCCATTCTGCGAAGACCGTTGCCCCGCCCGTTTTTGTCCAGATGCCGATCAATCCCCCCAAACTCCACAGGTACACAAGCAGGATTTCACCGAAGCGCTTGCTTCCGATCGCTGGAATCAGGTACGCGCGAATTACGTTCCACTCGCCGCTGACGAAGCCTCCGGCCACGATCCCGAGGAAAAGCGAAGGGATGACTTCTCGTGTCGCAAAGCAGAGCGTGATGCTGAGGACGGCCGGGAGCAGCGACCACAGCCCAAAGTCTTTGCCGTCCGGGCCGGGGTGCACGAGATCCGTTTGTGAACGCAGGACGACGAGCCCTGCCACAACGATCAGGGCGAGAATCCAGCGGGTCGAGCGAGAGTTCATGTGATGCATTTTCCGTCAGAGTTGTGGAAATGAATCACCCAGCTTGCGCAGATGGCGCTGGACAGGGAATACCATTCTACCCTGGAGCCGCATCCCTCCCAGTGTTTGCTTGCTGCTCAGCCGGAAGTTTCCGGAATCTTTAGCTCCCCTTCAGACGCCGCCACAACCACGGCTGCCGAAGCGTCTCCGGTGATGTTGATGACGGTACGGAACATGTCCAGAATGCGTTCGACACCGAGGATCAGGGCAATCCCCTCGAGCGGGATGCCGACCTGTTTAAGCACGATCACGAGCATCAGCATGCCAATGCCCGGAGCGCCCGCAGTGCCGATTGCCGCAAGCGTGGCGGTAAGAACGATCATGAGCTGGTCAGCAGCAGTGAGGTGCAGGCCGTAAACCTGAGCGATGAAGAGCGCGGAAACGCCCTGGTAGAGTGCCGTGCCGTTCATGTTGATCGTGGCCCCGAGCGGTAGCACAAAACTGGCAATGTCCAGCGGAACGCCGAGATTTTCCGTGGTGCACTGAATGGTAACTGGCAGCGTGGCGGAACTGGAACTGGTACTGAACGCGATCAACTGGGCCTGTTGAATGCCCTTGAGGAACTGCTTGGCTCGCATTCCCGCCAGAACGCGAACGATGGGTGGGTAAACGAAATTCAGGATGACCAGTCCGAGGATGGTCACCGCGGCGTATTTGACGAGTGAAACCAGGATGTGAAAACCGAAACTGGCAACCACGGAGGCGATCAGCGCGAAGACTCCAAACGGGGCTACTTTGATCACTAAGTGCACGATCTGGATCATGACGTCGTTGAGCCCCTCGAAGAAGTGCTGCACGTAAACCACTTTCTCGCTGCGGGAAAGCGAGATCGCGACGCCGACCAGGATTGCAAAGAAGATGATTTGCAGCATCTGGCCGTTGGCCAGACTCTGCGCTGGATTCGTTGGGATGATGTTCAACAGCGTTTCCGCCACGCTAGGACGAGCTGTTTTGCTCACTGCGATGTCCAGCTGACCGGAAAAGCTGCTCAGAAGCTGATCCTTCACACTGGCCGGTAGCCCGGCGCCAGGTTGCAGCAGATTGGCGAGAAAAAGCCCAAGCGCGATTGAAAAAGCGGTGGTAAGCAGGTAGTACAGGATGGTCTTAAGACCGACACGTCCGAGCTTGCGGGGATCTCCCAGGCTGGCAGTGCCGATGATCAGCGAGGCGAGAACGAGGGGCACAACGACCAGGCTAATCAGCCGGATGAACGCCGTGCCAAAGGGCTTGATCCAGGTGTTGATCCAGCTTCCCCAACCGAAATGATTCCCGAGCAGGCCGAAAATGGCGCCAAGGGCTAAACCAAGCAGAATCTGGGTGTGAAGTTCGAGGCGCAGGCGTTTCGAAGGCATGTTGATTCTTTTCCGTCAGATGCGCAAGAAGAAAACCGTGGATGACAGGCACTAACACTTGGTCCTGCTGCCGGACACAACAGTTGCGGGCTCGCCACCGTTTGTTTCCCGCCAATTCACCGGGTCTCAGCGGGAACCTCTCCGGAAAACTACTCGGGCGTTTGAGCTTCTCTCCGGAAAATTGAGTTGCGCTTTCTGTTTTTCTTGAGCCACTTAAACGTAATGGCGTCCGGCAGACGCGCTTTCCGGTTGGGATGCCCACAATTCTGGATCGCCCAGCGTACCGAGACGCGGCGGTGGGCTCTGGCAACAGAAGACGTACAAGAGCCCAAAATCGGGGACGGACCCCGTTTATGCTTGCTCTGGACCGCGCCGTTCCTGGAGCAGGTTCTGCAAGCTTTGCAACTCAGCCTCCAACCTGCTTTGACGGCGGAAGATGGACAGCATGTAGATCGCCAGCGCGATCCAGATCAGCAGGTACGCCGTGAAAAGGAAACCAAGGTGAGACATGGGTAACTCCAATTTGTTGGACTTAGCTTGTTCGCAGGTTCACCCAAGAATGTTCGAAGCGCCGGGGCAAGCGTGTTCAGCGGTTGATCTCCAGATGCAACTGCCGCACGGCGCGATTTACCTTCTCCAGTCGAATTCGCAGGCGCAAAAGCGCAATGTAGAGCACCAGAAAGGCGCCCAGTGCGATGAACAGTGACGTCAGCATTTGTGGCGCAAGGCCGCTGCTGCCGCCACCGGCGATCACTGGCTTCGGGTGGAGTGTACGCCACAGACGAATGGAGGCGTACACGATCGGTACGTCCAGAAAGCCGATGATGCCGAACACGGCGGCAAAGCGCGCGCTCTTTTCCTCTTCGCCCGCGTAGGCACGTAGCATCAGGTACGCGATGTAGATCAACCAGAGAATCAAGAAACTCGTAAGGCGGGGATCCCACGTCCAGTACGTGTTCCAAACAGGACGAGCCCACAGGGGGCCGGTGAGCAGGACGAGCGTTGAGAACACGACGCCGATTTCGGCTGAGCTTGCGGCCAGGATGTCCCACTTGATGGCCTTTGTGGCGAGGTAGGCGATGCTGGCCACGAAAACCACAAAGAACGCCAGGAAGCCAATCCACGCGGAGGCGACGTGGAAGTAGAAAATCCGCTGGATGTCGCCCATCGTGCGTTCAGTGGGCGCGTACAGGAAAGCAGCGTACAGCGCAACGGCGATGGCCACGCTGGTGAGTCCCCAAAGGATCCAATCCGCCGGGCTGAGACGTACATTCTTTTGCACGGCTACTCCTCCACGATGAACTCAAAAGTGAGTGAAGATGCAGCGAGGAAAAGCAGATCGAAAGCGAGCAGCAATTTGACCCAGCTGGCTACCTGAGCGAGGTCTTCTCCTCGAAGTAAGGGGCCAGTGCTCTTTACCGTGGCGACCAGGACCGGAACCGCAACGGGAAACAGCAGGACCGGGAGTAAAACCTCGCGGGCTTTCGTGTTGGCGGAGATTGCGGAAAGTAGCGTGCCAACAGCGACAAAGCCCAGGGTTCCCAGCACGAAAACGAGCACAAGGCCAAGCAAATTCATGTTTGGCGGCAAGTTGTAGAAGACCACAAAAATGGGGAAAGTAACTGCCTCGATGAGCAGCATGAAGGTAGCGTTGCCCAGTACTTTCCCGAAGTAAATCGTGCTTCGCTCGACCGGGCAAAGCAGCAGACCCTGAAGCCCCCCGCGGTCGATTTCGAACGAGAACGAGCGGCTGATGCCCAGGAGTCCCGAGAACGTAAACGCTGCCCAGAGCACCCCTGGGCTTACTTCGAGCACAGCGGGTGAGCCAGGTTCGAACACGAAATTGAAAATGATCACAATGGTGAGACAAAAGGTGAACATGGTGCTGAGCGACTGCCGGGTGCGGAATTCCAGCAACACGTCCTTCCAGTAGACAGCCGCAATGCCTGCAAAGTAGCTCATGCCTGCGGAACCTTGCGTCCGGTTTCGTACGCGGTTACGATGGTCTGCGCGGAAAATGCGTCGGCTGGTCCCTGGTCAACCACGCGTCCGGAGACGAGCAAAAGGACACGAGTTGCGATGTTGAGGCCGTGGTCCACGTCGTGCGTCACGAGAAGCACGGTTCCCCCTTCGCGTGCGAAATCTCGCACCAGGTTATCGAGAAAAAGTGATGCCTGCCGGTCGAGACCTGTGTACGGTTCGTCTAAAATCAGGACCCGGGGGTTGTGGAGTGTCGCCCGTGCCAGGGCGAGTCGTTGCTGCATGCCACGGGAAAAATGACGTACCGGCTCGTGTTCGCGCCCGCGCAGTCCCACCCGCGAGAGCCTCTCGAGCAGTTCCGGCTCCTTGAGATGCAGGCCGAACATCCTGGCGAAAAAGCGGAGGTTCTCGACGGCTGTGAGATCGTCGTACAGGTACGTGAGGTGGCCGACAACACCTGTGCAGGCGCGAGCCTGAGCTGCCTCCGTGGCCAGGGGGTGGCCACAAAGCGTCACCGAGCCGGACGAAGGTTTGGCCTGACCCGCAAGAATCCGCACCAATGTGGACTTGCCAGCTCCATTCGGGCCGAACACCCCGAGAATCTCGCCAGCCTCCGCTTCCAGGTCCACACCCCGCAAGGCGTACCGGGTGCCGTAGATCTTGGTCAGGCCCTTCGCCTGGATCATTTTCAGGACTGGCCCCTGGAGCTGGACATCAGGTCGTTGGTGAGCTTAACAAGCTGCTCTTTCAGAGCCTTGCGCTTTGTCTTGTACTCGTCTTCCGGGATTTTCCCTTCCTCGTAGGCGTCGTCCAGTGCGGCGATTTCGTGCATCAGGGACTCGTGCTGCTTTAGCCTCGGGTCTGTTTCGGTTGCTGGCGCTGTGCGCCGGCGCGCTCTGGCCAGAGCGCCCACCACAACCACCGCAAGGACGAGAATCCC
Organism: Calditrichota bacterium; assembly: GCA_013152765.1. Taxonomy (GTDB): domain Bacteria; phylum Zhuqueibacterota; class Zhuqueibacteria; order Oleimicrobiales; family Geothermoviventaceae; genus Geothermovivens. The sequence continues at coordinate 5,975 of JAADFT010000049.1, forward strand.
CAGAGCCGCAAGCCACGGACCTGACTTGCCCACGAGCGAACCCCCCGTACGCAGAGTAACCGTCACGACAGTTCCAGGGGAGAGGTTGTCGGCCTCCCAGCGCTGGTACTCTCTGCCGCGAATGGCCAGGGGCTCGGTTTCGGCAAGCTCCGAGCTTTCGACTTTCACGGAAGGGTCGGAGACAAAAAAGCTGAAGACGTTTGTGCTGTAGTCGATTGTTCGAGCGTAGGTTACAGTGCCGTTGTCCAGTGGTAGACGGTAGCTGTACGAAACCCGCTTGGTGCCAGGCGCCAGGGGCTGAACGTCGTAAACGGTGTTGCCCTCCTGGGCCATGTGATTCATGTCCAGGCCCATTTCGGCCTGGAAAGCGTACGCGCCGGACGGGATGCTGAACGCCAGCGTTTTTCGGTAGTGACCGCCTGCGCTTTGCCCGATGTAGGTCTTCTGCGAATTGCTCGTAATCACCAGCACTTCGCGAAAGTGCATGTCACTCGTGTCACGATCGGCGAAAACGTGGTGCATCTGGACGGAGATGATCGGGGGCTCCGAGGTGGTGTCGTAAGCGGTCACCGTGAGGGTTACGGTGGTGTCCGGACGCAGGATGTGAGCGATGTCGCTGAAGTAAGGTAAACCCAGGTACTCCGCCGTGGCCACGTACACTGCGTGACTGTCGGGCTTGATGTGGGAAAAGCGAAAACGCCCGCTGCGCGACGTGACGGTGGAGTCAATCAATTTCTGCTGAAAGGTGTGCCGCGAGAACCAGAGCAGGCGCACGGTGCATTTGGGAATGGGTTGCATCTTTCGGGAGCCGTTCTGCACTGTGCCCTGAATTACGGCGCCACTTGCCGAGAAGGAACCAACGAGCAAAAACAGCGCGGCAAAAAGCTTGACGACATGTCGCATGTTTCGGTGCCTTTGGGTTTGTTGAGGACCTGTAGCCCGTTCGACCTCAGTTCGGTGTGTTGTTTCGCTCGGTTTTGGGGCCGTCATCTCGAAGAGGCGTCCTGCTGTTCCAAGCGACGGGCTCTTTTTTGCGGCTTCTTCTTGTCCTGGTAGTTTTCCGGTGGACGAGAAACGTTCTCGCCGTTCACGTTTTTAGAAGCCAACCGCTTCTCGCCAAAGAGCGGTTACACCAACAAAACGCCCGACAATCCCACAACCCACATTCTTAGCGTTCATTTTTCAAGGGCGCTTCAGCATACACATTTTCGAAACTGCCCGGAGGATTGGAGCACGGGCAAAAGGGTCATTTCTCGTTGTTTGCTTCGTCTGGCCGCTGCCGGGGCTGCCTACCGGCGTTTCTTGCGGCGCAATTTCTGAATCTCGCGTTCCAGTGCGTCCTCGAGGTTCGCTCGCTCTGCAGCTTTTTCCTGGACGTACGTGTTGTATTCTTCGGGGCTGAGCTTACCAAGAGCGAGATCCAGCTCCGCCTCCTCCAAATTCACGTCCAGCAGGGTTTCGGCTGCGTTTGTTCGGACCTCTGCTTTTCCGTACGGTGAAACAGCAACCGACCTGCGAAACAGCGGCTCCAGGGTGTAGGCAAACGCGATTACACCGATGACGAAAAGCCAGACCAGGGTCATTCTTGCCTCAAACGCTGGTGTCGGGTTTGCGAGGTGGCAGCAGGGCCAGAATGCTTCCGAGGGCCAGCAGGATGCCACCGATCCAGATCCAGAGCGTCAGCGGATTCACCAGAACCTGTATGGTAGCCCGGCCGTCCTCTTCGAAGCTGGCGAGGATGAAATACAGGTCTTCGTGTAAGCGACTGCGGATGTCCACCTCAGTCACGGGGTCGTAGTTCGGGTAGAAGTCTTTCCGCGAAACCATCTGCCCTAAAGGCTTACCCGAGTTGGTTACGTCGGCCCGCGCTACAACGGACGTGCGGTCGCCTTCCTTTTCCACCTGAATGCCTTTGAAAGTCAGCTCGTACCGCCCAACCTTGAGCTTGTCGCCCGGCGACACCGTTTTCGTAACCTGTTTCACAAAAGTGGACGAGCCCACAATGCCCACAATCATCACGGCGACGCCGACATGCACGATGTAGCTGCCGTAGCGACGTCTTTGTGTTGCGAACAGGTGCGCGAGAGCTTTGAAGAACGGTTCGCCGGTAGAGCGTGCTCGAACCGAGGCCGTGCTCACGGCGTCAACGAGAAAGCTGGTTGCTGCTCCAGCCGACAGGGCGAAGGCGACTACGGCCAGCACGTGTCGCGCACCCAGGATCACGGCCACAACGGACGCCACAACTCCCACCGCCAGCGGCAAAGCAAGGCGTTGGACCAGTTTTTTCACGGACGTGGCACTCCAGCCCAGTGTTGGGCAGAAGAGGAGCAGGACCAGCAACCCAATTCCGAAGGGCCGGGTCATTCGATTGAACCAGTCCGTTTGAATGGTAAGTTG
>JAADFT010000050.1 GCA_013152765.1 Calditrichota bacterium
CCGATCGCGATGGAAGAGGGTTTGCGGTTCGCGATTCGTGAAGGTGGCCGGACGGTTGGTGCTGGTGTTGTGACGAAGATTCTCGAATAGCAGGTTTTCCCCGTATTTGAGCAAACAGGGATTGGGAGATGGCAGGACAAAAAATCCGAATCAAGCTGAAAGCGTACGACCACAGGTTGATTGACCTGTCGGCCGACAAGATCATCAAGACCGCGCGGGCCACGGGAGCGGCCATTTCCGGGCCGGTGCCTCTGCCGACGAAGCGGTCTGTGTACACTGTCCTCCGATCTCCGCACGTGGACAAGAAGTCTCGCGAGCAGTTTGAGACTCGCATCCACAAACGTCTCATCGACATTCTGAACGCCACCCCGAAGACAGTGGACGCTCTGATGAAACTCGAGCTTCCTGGAGGGGTGGACGTGGAGATCAAGGTCTGACGACCTGAAATCTGGATCAAGGAGACGAGTACGGGTTATGATTGGGATTATTGGGCGAAAACTGGGGATGACGCGCATTTTCGGCGAGCGCGGTAAAGCCATCCCCGTGACCGTCATCGAAGCCGGCCCCTGCTACGTGACTCAGGTCAAGACCGAGGACACGGACGGTTACAACGCGGTGCAGCTCGGCTTCGACGAGACCAAGGAGAAGCGCGTCACGAAACCCGTTCTTGGGCATCTCAAGAAGGCGGGCGTGAAGCCGCTGAGGGTGCTGCGCGAGTTCCGCGATTTCGAGCTGGAGGGCGAATTGCAGCTCGGGCAGGAGATTCGCGTGGACATCTTCAAGGAAGGCGACAAGGTCTCGGTGACGGGTTTCACCAAGGGCCGCGGCTTTGCGGGCGTGGTGAAACGGCACGGCTTCGGAGGCGGCCCCAAGACGCACGGTCAGTCCGACCGCTGGCGCGCGCCAGGTTCGATCGGTCAGTCGTCGTTTCCGTCCCGGGTGCTGAAAGGCCTGCGGATGGCCGGTCGAATGGGCAACACGCGCGTCACTGTGAAGAACCTGGAAGTGGTGAAAGTCGACCCGGAGAACAACCTGCTGGTCATCAAGGGTGCGGTTCCGGGTGCGATCAAAGGGATTGTCACCATCAGGAAACAGTAGGAACGATGAAGGTAGACCTTTACAAAACCGACGGAAGCGCCGCTGGCGAACAGGTTGATCTGCCCGACGCAGTGTTCGCAGCAAAGCCGCACCGGCACGCGGTGTGGATGGCGGTGCGCACGCAACTGGCGAACATGCGTCAGGGCACGGTGATGACGAAGAATCGAGCCCTGGTTCGCGGAGGCGGCCGCAAGCCGTGGCGCCAGAAAGGCACGGGAAGAGCCCGCGCCGGAACGATCCGCTCGCCGATTTGGCGCGGTGGTGGCCGTGTGTTTGGTCCGGTGCCGCGGGACTACTCGCTTGGCTTGCCCAAGAAGGTGAAACGTCTGGCGCGGATCTCGGCGTTCTCTGCCAAGGCGGCGGACGGCAAGGTTGTGGTGGTCGAGGACTTCAAGATCGAGTCCGGCAAGACCCGCGAAATGGCTGCCGTGCTTCGCAACCTGGGCCTTGAGGACAAGAAGGTCCTGCTGCTGACGCCGGGTGTGGATCTGCTGACCTACCGTGCCGGGCGCAACATTCCGAATCTGATCGTTCGGCCTGCCGAGCAGGCCTCGACCTACGATCTGCTCAACTGCGACACAATCCTGTTGCAGAAGGGCGCTGTGGAGAAGATTGAGAAGGTGCTGGCGCAATGAAGACTCCTTACGAGATTTTGATTCGGCCAATTTTGACCGAGAAAATGCTGACGCAGCAGGAGAACCTGCGCAAGTACGCCTTCGAGGTGGACAAGCGAGCCACGAAGATCGACATCAAGCGGGCTGTGGAAGCGCGGTTCGACGTGTCCGTCGAGAAGGTGAACACGATCACGGTGCACGGGAAGAGCAAGCGGCAGCAAACGCGCCGCGGCATTACCCGTGGCAAGAGCCGGTCCTGGAAGAAGGCCATCGTGACACTCAGGCCCGGCGATTCGATTGATTTCTTCGCTGGCACGAACGTTTGATAGCGTTGCGGAGTTGAGAGATGCCGATTAAGACATTCAAGCCGGTAACTCCGGGGCTCCGGTTCAAGTCGGTTCTGACTTTCGAAGAGATTACCAAGACGGAGCCGGAACGGAGACTGGTTCAGCCGCTGAAGAAGACGGGCGGCCGGAACAACCTGGGTCGTGTGACGGCCCGCCACCGGGGCGGTGGTCACAAGCGGAAATACCGCATCATCGATTTCAAGCGGAACAAGGACGGTGTGCCGGCCAAGGTGGCAGCCATTGAGTACGACCCGAACCGGTCGGCGTTCATCGCGCTGCTGCACTACGCCGATGGCGAAAAGCGGTACATCCTGGCGCCGGTTGGCCTGAACGTGGGCGACGAGGTGATCAGCGGCGAGCAGGTGCCGGTGCGGGTTGGCAACACCATGCCGTTGCAGAACATCCCGCTGGGCACGCTGGTGCACAACATCGAGCTGAAGCCGGGCAAGGGCGGCCAGATGGCGCGCAGCGCGGGCACGTACGCGCAGCTGATGGCCAAGGAAGGCAAGTACGCCACCCTCAGGCTGCCTTCTGGGGAAATGCGCCTGGTGTCGATCACCTGTCGGGCAACCATTGGCCAGGTCGGCAACGTGGACCACGAGAACGTGAGTCTCGGCAAGGCCGGGCGCGCCAGGTGGCTTGGCTGGCGACCTTTTGTGCGCGGTGTTGCCATGAACCCGATCGATCACCCCATGGGTGGTGGCGAGGGTAAGAGTTCCGGCGGTCGTCATCCTTGCTCCCCATGGGGTTTGTTGGCTAAAGGCAAGAAGACGCGCGGCAAAAAGCCGAGCGACAAATACATCATTCAGAAACGCAAGTAGGTGGTTTCCCTATGGCGCGTTCGTTAAAGAAGGGTCCATTCGTAGACGAGAAGCTGCTGAAGAAGATCCGTCAGCTGAACGAGGCGAATCAGAAGAAGGTCATCAAGACCTGGTCGCGCCGCAGCACGATTACGCCGGAGTTTGTGGGCCACACGCTGGCTGTGCACAACGGGAACAAGTTCATCCCGGTGTACATCACGGAGAACATGGTGGGCCACAAACTGGGCGAGTTTGCGCCGACGCGGACGTTCCGCGGACACGGCGGCAAGGCGGCAAAACAGGCCAGGATGAAAAAGTAGGGCGGCGGATCGTTAAAGACGTTCGGAGAACGGAATGGAAGCACGGGCTGTTGCTAAATACGTTCGCATGTCGCCCCGCAAGGCCAGGCTGGTTGCCAACATGGTGCGCGGCAAGGTGGTGGAGGATGCGCTGAATGTGCTGCACTTCACCCCGAAGAAAGCGGCGTTGCCGATCGAGAAGGCCATTCGCTCGGCGGTGGCGAACATGACGAACTACGAAGAGCGGACAAAAGTGGAGCCGGACGAAGTCTACGTGAAGGAAATTCGCGTGGACGACGGGTACCGGATGAAGCGCTACCGTCCGGGTTCGATGGGGCGGGCGATGCCGATTCGCCGGCGCACCTGCCACATCACCGTGGTGGTGGCGGACATTGAAGAGGAATCGGCTGAGGCCTCGGCCGAAGCTGCACAGGCGTAGCAGGGCCACAAGCAGGACCTCAACGAGGAGGAAAATTTGGGTCAGAAGACGAATCCCATTGGTTTTCGACTCGGTGTCATCAAGACCTGGGAATCGAACTGGTTTGACCAGCGGAATTTCGCCGACAAGCTCCAGGAGGACATTTACCTCCGGAACTACATTCGCAAGCGTTTGCCGCGGGCTGGCATCTCGCGCATCGAGATCGAGCGTACGCCGCGGCGTGTGACCCTGACCATCCACACGGCCAGGCCGGGCATCGTGATCGGCCGGCGTGGTGCCGAGGTGGACAAGCTGCGCGAGGAGCTGCAGCGCATCACCGGCGGCAAGGATGTGCAGGTGAATGTGGTGGAGATCAAGCGACCGGAGCTGGACGCCTACCTTGTGGCCGAAAACATCGCCCAGCAGCTTGAGGCAAAGGTCTCGTTCCGGCGCGCCATGAAGCGGGCCATCGTGGCGGCCATGCGCATGGGAGCGGAGGGAATCCGCATTGCCGTGGCCGGACGCTTGGGCGGTGCCGAAATGGCGCGTACCGAGCAGTACAAGGACGGCCGCATTCCGCTGCACACCCTGCGGGCCGACATCGATTACGCGCGCGCCATCGCAAAAACGACTTACGGCACCATCGGCGTGAAGGTGTGGATCTGCAAGGGTGAAGTGATCGGTGCCCCGCCGCTTCCGGGCGTCAGCGAAGGCAAGAGTTGACCTCGTAGTCGTCGGTTCGCCGGGGTAGCGGTGTACCGACCTGAGTAGCGAAGATTGGCTCACGAAAATACCTCGGAGTAAGTAGCGATGTTAATGCCGAAACGCGTCAAGTACCGCAAGCAGCAGCGTGGCCGCATGAAAGGGATGGCCAAGCGGGGCTACACAGTAGCTTTCGGTTCGTACGCCCTGAAGGCGCTGGAGCCGGCCTGGATCACGGCCCGGCAGATCGAAGCGGCTCGTGTTGCCATCACCCGTCACGTAAAGCGCGGCGGCCGCCTGTGGATTCGCATCTTTCCGGACAAGCCCGTGACGAAGAAGCCCCTGGAAACACGAATGGGAAAGGGAAAGGGCGCGCCGGAGTACTGGGTGGCGGTTGTCAAGCCCGGCCGAATTATCTTCGAGCTCGACGGGGTGCCGGAAGACGTGGCGCGCGAGGCCATGCGCCTGGCTTCGCACAAGCTCCCCATTAAGACGAAGTTCGTGACCAGAGAGGAAGAGGTTTAAGGTCTGATGAGAATTGAGGAAATTCGGCAACTGCCAATCGAAGAAGTCGAGCTGCGCCTGCGCGACGCGCTGGAAGAGTACGCCAACTTGCGTTTCCAGCACGCGACGCGGCAACTCGACAACCCGCTGCGCTTGCGGATGATTCGCAAAGACATTGCGCGGCTCAAGACCGTGATTCGCGAGCACCAGTTGGGCATTCGGCTCGCTCCCGGAGCGCAGCAGGCATCCGAGCAGGAAAAGGCGTGAGAAGCCAAGTTTGAGGAATTTCGATGGCTGAAAGAGGTCGCAGAAAGGTTCGTATCGGTCGTGTGGTAAGCGACAAAATGGACAAAAGCCGCATCGTGGCGGTGGAACGGCTCGTGCAGCACCCGTTGTACAAGAAGTACATTCGCCGCACGACCAAGTTCATGGCCCACGACGAGAAGAACGAAAGTCATGTGGGCGATGTAGTGCGGATTATGGAGACCCGCCCGCTGAGCAAGAGGAAACGCTGGCGGGTGGTGGAAATCTTGGAACGGGCGAAGTGATCTGAGGTTCGGCGATGATCCAGCAGGAGTCCAGACTCAACGTAGCAGACAACACCGGGGCGAAAGAGGTGCTTTGTATCCGTGTGTTGGGCGGAAGCACCCGGCGTTACGCCTCGGTTGGCGATGTAATTGTGGTAACCGTGAAGTCGGCAGTACCGGGCGGGTCGGTGAAGAAGGGCGACATCAGCAAGGCAGTGGTGGTGCGGACGAAGAAAGAGGTGCCGCGCCCGGATGGCTCGCTGATTCGCTTCGACGACAACGCAGCCGTGTTGATCAACGACGCCATGGAACCGAAGGGCACGCGCATCTTCGGTCCGGTGGCGCGCGAGCTGCGCGAGAAGGAGTTCATGAAGATTGTGTCTCTCGCACCCGAGGTTTTGTAAGCGCACATCCGAGTAAGCGAAGGTTTTGGCCATGCATGTACGAAAAGGCGATCAGGTCCTGGTTCTGAGCGGGAATTACCGCGGCAAGGTGTCCCGGGTGCTGAAGGTGTATCCGAAGACGAACCGGGTGGTTGTAGAAGGTGTGAATTTCATCAAGCGGCACACGCGGCCGTCGACGCAGAACCCGCAGGGCGGCATCATCGAGAAGGAAGGCCCGATTCACGCTTCCAACGTGATGGTGGTGTGCCCGAAGTGCGGTCAGCCGACACGCGTGGCCAACAAAATCGTGTGGAATGAACGCCGCATGAAACGCGAGCACATCCGAGTGTGCAAGAAGTGCGGTGAAATGATTGTAAGCAACGCTTGAGCGTCGGTTAGGGTGAACCATGGACTACGTTCCCAGGCTAATTGAGCATTACCAGAAAGTGGTCGTCCCCCAGTTGATGAAGAAGTTCAACTACAAGAGCGTGATGCAGGTACCGCGTCTCGAGAAGATCGTCATCAACATGGGTGTTGGGGAGGCGACGGAGAATCCGAAGTTCCTGGAGTCGGCGGTGCAGGATCTGCGGATGATTGCCGGTCAGCAGCCGGCCATCACGCGGGCCAAGAAAGCGATCTCGAACTTCCACCTGCGCGCAGGCACGCCGATCGGCTGTCGGGTGACCTTGCGTCGCTGGCGGATGTACGAGTTCCTGGACCGGCTGATCAACATCGCGATCCCGCGCATCCGCGACTTCCGCGGGCTTTCGGACAAGTCGTTCGACGGACGGGGCAACTACAGCCTCGGACTGCGCGAGCAGATCATTTTCCCGGAAATCGACTACGACAAGGTCGACAAGATCCGCGGAATGGATGTGACCATCGTGACGACGGCCAAGACCGACGAAGAGGCCTACGAGCTTCTTGCGGCCTTGGGAATGCCTTTCAGAAAGACCGGAGCAACAACCTAAGTAAGGCGCAAAGAAAGGAGAGGTCGGACTTGGCAAGGAAAAGTCAGTGGGCAAAGATGCGCAAAGAGCCGAAGTTCAAGGTTCGTCAGCACAATCGCTGCAAGCGGTGCGGACGCCCGCGCGCGTACTACCGGAAGTTCGGTCTTTGCCGTGTCTGCCTGCGGGAACTGGCGCTGGAAGGCCAGATTCCCGGCGTGATTAAAGCCAGCTGGTGACAAGAGGCTGAGAGAGGGAGTTTTTCAATGGCCGTGACGGACCCGATTGCGGATTACCTGACGCGGATTCGAAATGCGCTCAAAGCGAAGCACCGCAAGGTGGACATTCCCGCCTCCAACCTGAAGCGGGAAATCACCAAGGTGCTTCAGGAGGAGGGGTACATCCGCAACTTTGTAGAAATTGAGGACGGCAAACAGGGCTTGCTGCGTGTTTACCTGAAATACGACGCCAGAGAGGTGCCCGCCATTACGGGCCTGAAGCGCGTGAGCAAGCCGGGCCGCAGGGTGTACGTGCCTGCGGACAAGGTGCCGCGGGTGATGAACAACCTGGGCATTGCCATTTTGTCCACCTCGCGCGGTGTGATCACGCACAAGCAGGCGTTGCGCGAACACATCGGTGGCGAGGTTCTGTGCTACGTGTGGTGAGCCGTTGGCCGCAGCGAATGCGGCCCCGGGGTTACCGAACAGCATGTCGCTTAAGGCAGGGAGATTGACGTGTCGAGAATTGGTCGAAAGCCCATTCCGATACCGGACGGTGTTGAGGTGGCGATCGAAAAGACGGAGGTCGTGGCGAAGGGCCCCAAAGGCGAGCTGCGCCAGGCCTTCAACCCGGATCTGACCGTAAAGATCGAAGATGGTCAGGTGATTGTTTCACGGCCGACGGACAACAAGGTGCACCGTTCGCTCCACGGTCTGACCCGCACCTTGATCAGCAACATCATCGAAGGCGTCAAGAACGGGTTCGAAAAGAAGCTGCAGATCGAGGGCGTGGGTTACAGGGGCGAGGTGAAGAACAACCGGCTGACGCTGTACGTCGGCTACTCGCATCCGGTTGTCATCGTGCCGCCGGAAGGCATCAAGCTGTCCGTTGAGGGCAACATCATCACCGTCTGGGGCATCGAGAAGGAGCTGGTTGGCAAGGTGGCGGCGCAGATTCGAGCCGTGCGTCCGCCGGAACCGTACAAGGGCAAGGGCATTCGCTACGTTGGCGAGTACGTGCGCCGCAAGGCTGGTAAGGCCGGCGCAAGGTAATCGACTGCAGAGCCAGCCGTAGCCGGGTGGTTTTCGAATAGGAAGGTGCAAAAGGGATGGCGAACAAGAAAGCTGACAAAGCGCTGGCGCGGCTTCGCCGCAAGAAACGGATTCGCAAGAAAGTGCACGGCACGCCGGAAAGGCCGCGTTTGGTGGTCTTCCGCAGTGCCAAGCACATCTACGCGCAGCTTGTGGACGATGTGAACCAGAAGACGCTCACGGGCGTGTCGACGGTGACGCCAACCCTGCGGGATGAGCTGCAGGGTGTGGCGAGCAAGGTCGAGAAGGCCAAACTCGTCGGCAAGGCCATTGCCGAAAAAGCGAAAGAGCTGGGCGTGACCCGCGTCGTTTTCGACCGGGGCGGCTACCGCTACCACGGTCGTGTGAAAGCTGTTGCTGACGGAGCTCGCGAAGGCGGCCTGGAATTTTAAGGAGCGTGCGTTTTTCACGAGTGAATTAAGAGGTCGAGGGAAAAGTGCAGGAACAGATCAATCCCAACGAGCTTGACCTGAAAGAGCGAGTTGTTCAGATTAACCGCGTCGCCAAGGTGGTAAAAGGTGGACGTCGGTTCCACTTCAACGCCATTGTGGTGGTGGGCGACTACAACGGCCACGTGGGTGTCGGTCTCGGGAAGGCCAACGAGGTGACGGACGCCATCAGCAAGGGCGTTGAGGCGGCGAAAAAGAGTGTGGTGCGGGTGCCCATCGTCAACGGCACGATTCCGCACGAGATCATTGCCAAGTACGGCGCCTCCAAAGTGCTGCTGAAGCCCGCTGCCCCCGGTACGGGCGTGATCGCCGGTAGCGCCGTCCGCGCGGTGGTGGAGCTGGCGGGCATCAAAGACGTGCTGAGCAAGTGCATCGGCTCGCGTAACCCGCACAACACCGTGAAGGCCACGATGAAGGCCCTGACCAGTTTCCTCGATCTCGGCACCGTGTCGCGCAAACGTGGCCTGCCGCCGCGCAAGGTCCTGGGCATGGCCGAGCCCGAGCCGGAGAAAGTGGCCGAAACGGAGACCGAGAAGACCGAGTCCTGAGCACGAACGGAATTACCAAGAGCGTGGTTAAGCCATGACAGCGAGAAAGCAAAAACTCCAGAAGGTTCGCATCACGCAGTTGCGAAGCACGATCGACAAGAAGCCCAACCAGAGGGCCGTGCTGCGCGCGCTGGGGTTGCGGAAGAGGCATCAGACGGTGGAGCACATGGCCTCGCCGACCATCATGGGGATGGTCGAAAAGGTGCGCCACCTGGTAAAGGTTGAGTTTGTGGACTGAACCCGAGTTGACGGAACGTGATTTTGCGGATTGAGAGAGGTGACGAATGAATCTGAGTAGTCTGAAACCAGCGCCTGGCGCCAAGAGAAAGCGCAAGCGAGTCGGGTGTGGTGAGGGTTCGGGACACGGAGGTACGTCGTGCCGCGGCCACAAGGGAGCCCGCTCGCGTTCCGGACACAAGAACTACCCGTGGTTTGAAGGCGGGCAGATGCCCTTGCAGCGCCGGGTACCGAAGCGCGGATTTCGGAACATTTTCAAGGTCGTCTACCAGGTTGTGAACGTCGGTGATCTGGAGCGCATCGAGGGAACCCAGGAGGTGACGCTGGAGACCCTGCGCGCGGCCGGCCTGATCAAGCGGCTCGACCAGCCGGTGAAGATCCTCGGGGACGGCGAGTTGAAAAAGGCCCTCAACGTTTCTGCTCACGCGTTCAGCAAGTCAGCGGTGCAGAAAATTGAGGCTGCAGGCGGGAGGGCCACCGTCCTATGATGGAGAAATTCCAGAATATCTTTCGCATTCCCGAGCTGAAAAAGCGAATTCTGTTTACCCTTGGTATTCTGGTTGTCTACCGGATAGGCGGTCACGTTCCAATCCCTGGCGTCAACGGCCAGGCTCTTGTGCAGTTCTTTGAGCAGGCGCGTGGTGGCGGTTTGCTGGGCCTGTACGACCTGTTCGCGGGCGGTGCCTTCCGCCGTGCGACGGTGTTCGCCCTCGGCATCATGCCGTACATCTCGGCGTCCATTATCTTGCAGCTTCTCGGCGCCGTTTTTCCCTACTTCCAGAAGCTGCAGAAGGAGGGCGAAGAAGGTCGGAAGAAGATCAACCAGTACACCCGCTACGGCACCGTGCTGATCTCGGCCCTGCAGGCGTACGGTGTGGCGGTGTTCCTGGAGAACATCGGCCAGGCTGCCAGCGGTCAGCTGGTCGTGCCGCATCCAGGCCTGGGCTTCCGTCTGCTCACCATGCTGACTCTGGCCACCGGAACGGTGCTCATCATGTGGCTTGGTGAGCAAATCACGGAGCGCGGCATCGGGAACGGCATTTCGCTGATCATCATGGTCGGTATTCTGGCCCGCTTCCCGAACGCCGTTTTCGACGAATTGCAGCAGTTGCAGGCTGGCAACCGCTCCATCTTGATGGAGGTCTTCCTCTGGGCCCTGATGATCGCGGTCACGGCCTTTGTGGTTGTGCTGACGCAGGGTACGCGGAAGATCCCGGTGCAGTACGCCAAGCGAGTGGTCGGGCGCAAGGTGTACGGCGGTCAGAGCACGCACATCCCGTTGCGGGTGAACATGGCGGGCGTCATGGCCATCATCTTCGCCCAGTCCATCATGTTCGTGCCGCAGACGATCGCCACCTTCTTCCCGAACTCCGAGTTCGTGCAGACGGTGACCGCTTACTTCAGTTTCGAGTCGTTCGTCTACTGGGCGGTCTACGCCGTTTTGATCGTCTTTTTCATGTACTTCTACACGGCCATCGCCTTTAACCCGGTGGACGTGGCCGACAACATGCGCAAATACGGCGGCTTCATCCCGGGTGTACGGCCCGGCAAGAAGACGGCCGAGTACATTGACAACATCCTGACCAAGATCACGCTGCCGGGTGCCATCGCCATCTCGGTGGTCGCCATTCTGCCGTACTTTCTGACGCGTTTCACCAACGTGTCGTACGGTTTTGCGAGCTTTTTCGGCGGCACCTCGCTGCTGATCATCGTCGGTGTGGCTCTCGACACCCTGCAGCAGATCGAGTCGCACCTGTTGATGCGCCACTACGACGGCTTGTTGAAGAGCTCCAAGATCCGCGGACGCAGACGGTTCGCGTAGCAGACGGGTTCGGCGATGCGACTGATTCTTCTGGGACCGCCGGGATCTGGCAAGGGAACGCAGGGAGCCTGGCTGAGCAGCAGGTACGGCATCCCGGCCATTTCCACCGGCGACATTCTGCGCGAAGCAGTGCGACAGGGCACCGAGCTCGGCAAGAAAGCCAAGCGCTACATGGATGCCGGTGAGCTCGTGCCAGACGAGGTGATCATCGGATTGATCGAGGAGCGCCTCTCGGAGCCGGATTGTGCGAAGGGCTTCATCCTGGATGGTTTCCCCCGCACGGTTCCGCAGGCCGAGGCGCTTGAAGAGTTGATGAACCGGCGCGGCTGGCCGCTGGACGCGGTTCTCAGCCTCGAGGTGCCGGACGACGAAATCGTTCAACGCTCCGTGAACCGGCGGGTTTGTGAGAAGTGTGGCAGGGTTTTCAATCTGCTCACGGATCCGCCTCCGCCAGACGGCAAGTGCCCGGTGTGCGGCGGGCGCATCATCCAGCGGGATGACGACAACGAAGAAACGGTGCGAGCCCGCCTGCGCGTGTACAACGAGCAGACGGCGCCGCTGAAAGAGTACTACGAGAAGCGGGGCAAGCTCATCCGGGTGGATGGGGTCGGCTCCATCGAGGAGGTTCGCAGCCGAATTGAGGCTGCGCTGAAGCAGGTCGCGGAATGATCGTTCTCAAAACGCCCGAGCAGATCGAGAGGATTCGCAAAAGCTGCAGGATTCTCGTAGACACGTTTCGTCGGGCGGAAGAACTTCTCAAACCGGGGGTGAAGACGTCGGAGATCGACGCGGCAGTTGAGGAGTACGTACGGTCCCGCGGCGCGGTGCCGGCGTTCAAGGGGTACAGGGGCTACCCGGCCAGCGTTTGCATTTCCGTGGACGAAGTGGTGTTGCACGGAATTCCAGGCGATCTGGTGCTCGAAGAAGGTCAGATCGTGACGCTGGACATGGGTGTGATCCTGGATGGCTACTACAGCGATGCCGCCAAGACGTACGCGATTGGCGAGGTGTCGGAAGAGAAGCAGCGCCTGATGGACGCGGCAAAGGCGGCGCTGATGAAGGCCATCGAAGTGGCCCGCGAGGGCAACCGAATCGGCGACATTGCGCACGCGATTCAGAGAACAGCCGAAGGACGCGGTTTTTCCGTTGTCCGCCAGTTTTGTGGCCACGGCATCGGCCGCAATCTGCACGAAGAACCCGAGGTTCCGAATTTTGGTCGGCCGCACACGGGCGCCAGGTTGCGCCGCGGCATGACGCTGGCCATCGAAACGATGGTCAACGCGGGAACTCCGGAGGTGGAAATTGCGTCCGATGGCTGGACAGTTTACACCAAGGACCGCCGGCCGGCGGCGCATTTTGAGCACACCATCGCTGTGACCGACGGCGAAGCAGACATTCTGACGCTGGGTCTTTAGCGAACGAACGCGAGGGAGCGATGGCAAAAGAAAAGGGCATCACAGTTGACGGAACGGTCGTGGAGACGTTGCCCAATGCCATGTTCCGCGTCGAGCTCGAAAATGGTCACCAGGTGCTGGCACACATTTCCGGGAAGATGCGGATGCATTTTATTCGCATCTTGCCTGGCGACAAGGTGACAGTTGAACTGTCGCCGTACGATTTGACACGTGGACGAATCATTTACCGCTACAAGTGAGCACGTTAGAAAGGGTGATGACACAATGAAGGTCCGTTCTTCTGTCAAGAAGATGTGCGACAAGTGCAAGATCATCAAGCGGCACGGCACGGTGCGGGTGATCTGCTCCAACCCGCGGCACAAGCAGCGCCAAGGGTAGTGTTGCCCGTCTGCGCTGCGGAGCTGGCGGTTTGCCGGGGCATTTGCTGAGCGGTTGGGGTTTTGGGAAGCTGTTGAATTTGAGCCTTGGCGGTTAGTGGCTTAGAAGTCGTGAGGAAACGCAACGGAAGAGGTGAGTTTTGGCGCGAATTGCTGGTGTTGACCTACCGCGTGACAAGCGAATCGACATCGCGCTGACGTACATCTACGGCATTGGGCGCACCACGGCCAAGCAGATCGTGGAGAAGGCAGAAATTGATCCTGCCAAGCGCGTGCGGGAACTGACTCCTGAAGAAATAGCCCGCATCCGTGGCATCGTGGCGTCCGACTACAAGGTGGAAGGTGCGCTCCGTACGGAAGTGGCCATGAACATCAAGCGGTTGATGGACATTGGCTGCTACCGGGGGCTGCGCCACCGGCGCGGTTTGCCCGTGCGCGGGCAGCGGACGCACACGAATGCGCGTACCCGTCGCGGCAAGAGGCGCGTTGTGGGTGTGAAGAAGAAAGGCAAATGAGCCTCGGTTGCGGTCGGGGAAGGTCGGAGCAAAGGCAGGCTTCAAAGTTGAGCGTGGAGGTTAGTCTTGGCTAAGCGTCGTGGAACGACGAAAAAGAAAGAGCGCGTTGACGCCAACGGGATTGCCCACATCAAGGCGACGTTTAACAACACGATCGTGACGTTGACGGATGTCTACGGAAACGTGATTTCGTGGGCGTCGGCCGGGCGTGTCGGCTTCAAAGGTTCGCGCAAGAGCACCCCGTTTGCGGCCCAGCAGGCGGCCCAGGCGGCGGCCAAAGAGGCCATGAACCTGGGTTTGCAGCGCGTTGAGGTGCAAATCAAGGGACCGGGCTCGGGGCGCGAGGCTGCGGTTCGGGCGCTGCAGGCGGCTGGCCTGGAAATCACGGCCATCCGGGACGTGACGCCGATTCCGCACAACGGTTGCCGTCCCCCGAAGCGTCGGCGCGTGTGAGGCAGTTGGTTGATTTCACTGGATTTCAGAGGATTGTGGAGGCAATAAAGTATGGCGCGTTACACCGGGCCAGTTTGTAAACTCTGCCGCCGCGAAGGCGTGAAGCTTTTCCTGAAGGGCGCCAAGTGCAGCACCAACAAGTGCCCGATGGAAAAGAGGGCGTACGCCCCGGGTCAGCACGGGCGTTCGCGGCGCTTCAAACAGTCGGAGTACGGTCGTCAGCTCCGTGAGAAGCAGAAGATGAAACGGATTTACGGTGTCCTGGAGCGTCAGTTCCGCCGGTACTTCGACATCGCGTCGCGGCAGAAGGGCATCACCGGTGAGAACCTGCTTCAGCTTCTGGAGCGCAGGCTGGACAACGTGGTGTACCGTCTTGGGTTTGCGCCCTCCAGGCGCGCTGCGCGTCAGCTCGTGCGGCACCGGCATTTCGCCGTGAACGGAAGAGTGGTGGACATTCCTTCGTACCTGGTGAAGCCGGGCGATCGCATTCAAGTGCGCGAGAAGAGCCGCACGCTGGACGTGATCCACACGTCGATGCGCCGCGTGAAAGAGGGACGGCTGGTGCCCTGGCTGGAGCTGGACAAAGCGGCGCTGGTTGGCACGTTCCGCGAAATCCCGAGCCGCGAGGACATCCCGGTCAACGTCAGCGAGCAGCTCGTGGTGGAGCTGTACTCGAAGTAGTCCTTCCGATTCCCTCGGGATCGGAGCAGTTGAATGTTAAAGTAACGAGGGTGAAGATAGATGAGTATTCTCGGTTTGTTGATGCCCGAGAGCGTGGAGCTGGATGGAGCGACGTACTCCAACACGTACGGACGCTTCATCGTGCAGCCGCTGGAGCGTGGCTTTGGCGTGACGTTGGGGAACGCGTTGCGCCGGGTGTTGCTGTCGTCTCTGCCGGGCGCGGCCATCACCGCCATCCGGATTGATGGCGTGTTGCACGAATTCTCCACCGTCCCGGGTGTGGTTGAGGACGTGGCGGAAATGGTCCTCAACCTGAAAGAGGTCCGGATGAAGCTGTTGAACAAGAAGCCGGACAAAGTGACGCTGCACCTGAAAGGACCGGGCGAATTCAAGGCTGGCGAAATTGGCAAGGCCACGACGGATGTGGAGATCCTGAATCCGGAGCACCACATCGCCACGCTGAACAAGGACGCCGATTTCAAGATGGAGCTCAAGATCGGGCGTGGCAAGGGCTACGTGCCGGCCGAGGAGAACAAGACCCAGGACGCACCGATCGGTACGATTGCCATCGATTCGATTTTCACGCCGGTGCGCAAGGTGGCCTACCACGTGGAGAACGTGCGGCGTGGCCAGCGTGCAGACTACGAGAAGCTGATTCTGGAAATCTGGACGGACGGCAGCCTCACCCCGGACGACGCTCTGACGTACGCCGGCCAGATCCTGCGGGATCACATCAACCTGTTCATCGCTTTTGAGGTCGAGCCGGAAGAGGAAGAGCCTGTCCAGATGGACGAGGAGATCGTGCGCATTCGCAAGCTCCTCAAGATGCCAGTGGACGAGCTGGAACTCTCGGTTCGCGCCAGCAACTGCCTGAAGGCGGCGAACATCGAAACGGTTGCCGACCTGGTGCGGCTGACCGAGAGCGAGATGCTGAAATTCCGCAACTTCGGCCGCAAATCGCTGCAGGAGCTTCAGAAGGTGCTGGAGCAGCGCGGCCTGTTCTTCGGGATGGATGTGGACAAGTACCTGGCGGAAGAGAAGACGACCACGTGATCTCAGTTTTGAGGGACTTCTGAAATGAGACATCGGAGAAAAGGGCGCGGCCTGAGTCGCTCCAGGTCGCATCGGAAAGCGGTGCTCAGGAACCTGGCCATCGCGGTAATCGAGCACCGGACGATTACGACAACCCTGGCAAAGGCCAAAGAGGTTCGCGGCCTGGTCGATCGGCTGGTCCAGTACTCGAAGAAGGGCGATCTGGCGGCGCGGCGGCGGGCTCTGCGTGTGCTGCCCAACAAGAAGGCGGTCGGAATCCTCTTCCACGAGATTGCACCGGTGATGCAGGACCGCGAAGGTGGCTACACGCGGATCATCAAGCTGGGACAACGCCGCGGCGATGCCGCAGAGCTGGCCATCCTGGAACTGGTGGGTTTCGAGGGCACGCTGATCAAGCGCCAGGAGAAGGCCAAGAGCGAACGCGAGAAGCGGAAAGAGCGCGAGAAGAAGGAGCGCGAAGAGGCCGAAGCGGCGGCCCAGGCGGAAGCTGCTGCGGCCGAGTAACCCGACAGCAAAAGACGCGACGTTTGAACCCGGGCTGCTGGAGCGGTCCGGGTTTTTTGTGTGTGCGGGAAACCTGCTTTCGCGGCGAGTGTCGGCTGTGCGTGCGCAGTCGCAAGAATTTCTGCTGGTACGATCGCGAGTGGAATCAACGCGCCGAACACGAGGCGGATCATTGGGCTGGATCTTGATCCTGCCTGCGCGGGGCGGTGAAAGGAGAATGAAAGCCGCTTCTGTCGAAAATCGTCTTGCAATTTACCGGTCTCAGGCCTAAATTGCGCGCGATCAAGAGGGTAGGCCGTTTCATTTTCGAGATGAGTTTCGAGATGAGCCTGGCTCTGGCGTAGGAGCTGTTCGGGCCTCCGGCTGAATACGGAATGTGTTCGGAAATGCCAGATTCCGCCCCGAATGAATTCGGGGCTACGAGAGGAGAGGACCCGCTCGAAACGGGCTAAATTCTGCTACGTCAGGAAGTCGCTAATCTTTTCGGGCGTCGAGCCCGCTTCAGCGGGCGCTTTCTCAAAGTAGCCCGGGGACCAGATCTCCGGGCGGAAAGTCCCCGCACCTCTGCGATTTGACCAGTTTCCACTACGTCAGATGAAAACC
>JAADFT010000051.1 GCA_013152765.1 Calditrichota bacterium
CGCTTTTTCACATGAGCCAGGGGTACTTTTTCGACACGGATGGAATCATCCGCGATTTCCGCCTGCGCGACTACCCCGTGACGTGCGCGGCGGAGGACCCCTGGAGTCAGCTCTGGCTGGGCACGTGGGGAATTTCGGTGGGGCGGGCGGACCTTCGCCTGGCCAGGCTGGATCTGCTGCCAGTGGGACCCTGGCAGCCTGAAGTGCGGGCTCTGGCTGAGGCTGACAACGAAATGTGGATGGGCGGTCTGGAGGATGAGGGGGGCGATGGTGCGATCACCATCTGGAACAAGCGCGACAACAGTTGGGCCTACCTTCAGACTCGCTACGTGACGGGCGTGCCCAGCGACCGGGTGTTGGCAATCGCAACGGACGGGCCCGTCGTGTGGTTTGGCACAGACCTGGGTCTTGTCGCTTACGACCGCGCGCACGAACACTGGCGCACGTTCGAAGCCCCTCGTTACCTGGACGACGATCTGGTGTACGACGTGCTGGTGGACAGCGGCTGGGTCCTTGCTGCGACCGGGAGAGGCGTGTCGGAAATTCGAGTTTTCCCTGGTCGGAAAGGGAAGAAGGACTCCGTCGCAGTGCGGCGTCTGGATCCTACCAACCTCTCCAATGTAGCGGTGTACGATCTGGAAAAGACGGAAAATCTGCTCTGGGCGGGGACGTCCGATGGCCTGTACGTGTACGATCGCGAGGAGAAACGAGGTGGCTACGTGATTGACTCCGAAGGGCCAATGGGCGCCCCGGTGTCAGCCGTGGGCCGCGCGGGCGACACGCTGTGGGTGGCGAGCTGGAAGACGGTGTACGCGTACGACATGCGCAAACGCGTGTGGCTGCCGCCGCCGATGGGCCGCACAGATCTCGGGTCGCGTGTCTACCGAATCAGCGGCAACGACCAGGTGGTCTGGTTTGCGACCGAACAGGGCGTGTACAAGTACGATTACGCGCGTCAGAGGTGGCGTCGTTTCGCTGTGGAGGACGGCTTGATCGGCAGCCACGTTTACACCGTTTTGCTCGAGGGGGACTACGTGTGGTTCGGTACGAACCGAGGCATCACGCGCTTCTACTGGAACAGCCCCTACAGAGCGGACTGAAGCATGCCGAATCCTGATGAGCTGATCGACTACCTTTTCTCCCGCCGACGGTTTGGCCTGAAACCAGGCCTTCAGCGTGTGCAGGCGCTTCTGGAGTACCTGGGTCACCCCGAAAGGAAGTTCGACACCGTTCACATCGCCGGGACCAACGGGAAGGGTACCACGGCGGCATTTCTGGAAGGGATTCTCAGAGCCGGAGGGCTCAAGACCGGGCTGTACACCTCGCCGCACCTGGTCTCGCCGGAAGAGCGTGTGCGGGTGGACTGGCAGAAGATCCCACGTGAGCGTCTGGTTGGCTGGATTGCTGACCTGAGGCCGCAGATTGAGAAGACGGAGGCGACGTTTTTTGAGGCCATGACGGCCATCGGCTTCGCCTACTTTGCCGAGACCGGGGTGGACGTGGCTGTGGTGGAGGTGGGGCTTGGCGGCCGCTGGGACGCAACGAACGTGGTTACGCCGAAAGTCGCGGTGGTAACCGATGTGCACCTGGACCACCAGCGGCACCTCGGGCGCACACTCGGGCAGATCGCGGCGGAGAAGGCGGGAATCTTGAAACCGGGTGTCCCGTGTGTGACCTACGTGCAGCGGCGTGCGGCTCGTGTGGTTCTCGAGGAAAAGGCTCGCGAGGTCGGGGCAGAGCTGCTGCGTCTGCAGGCGGAGACCCGGACGCGGGTGAGAGAGGTGGAAGCGCTCGGCACAACGATCGACTACCGTGGCCGGAGTTTGCACGTGCGCGGTCTGAAGACACGGCTTGTCGGGGAACACCAGGGGCGCAACCTTGCCCTCGCGCTTCTTTCGGCGGAGGTTTTCGGTTTGCCCGGCGATCTGTCGGAAGAGTCGCTTCGCCAGGCCGTGGCGGCGGTACGCTGGGACGGGCGGTTTCAGGTACTGGCAAGAGAGCCGCTTCGTTTAGTCGATGTGGCGCACAACATCCAGGGCGTCCGCGCTTTTGTGGACACGTTTCGCTGGGTTTGGGGCGAAAGGCACGACGTCGTGTTCGCGCTGGGTCTGTTGCGCGACAAGCCCGCTGGCGGCATGTTCGACGTACTCTCGCGTTTGGGACGGCGCGTTGTGGTGACGCCGTTACCGTCGCAGCGCAGCGCCGATGTGAACTCGCTGGCTGACTTCGCGCGCCAACGCGGCTGGGAAGTTCGTCAGGCAGCTTCGCCGGTGGAAGCCTGGCAGCTTGCCGAAGCCTGGGCCGGGGACGAACCAGTGGTGGGTCTCGGCTCGCACTACCTGGTGGGCGACGTGCTGCGAGCCCGGGGAGAGCAGCCACCCTGACCTCGATCTGGGTGTCGGCGCAAGCATGCCTAAATTACTGCGTTTCTGGGGAAATACCTTGACAAACGGACGCGGATTTGGTAAATTGGCGGGCCTCGCTGGGCAGCAGGCAAGCAGAAGCAGAGCAGGGACTGAATGGCAAGTGTCAGACTGAACAACGTCACCAAGGTTTTTGACAACAAAGTGGTGGCCGTCCGCAACGTGAACGTGGACATCGCGGACAAGGAGTTTGTTGTCCTCGTTGGCCCTTCCGGTTGCGGAAAGTCCACAACTCTGCGGATGATTGCTGGCCTGGAGGAGGTTACGGAGGGCGAGATCTACATCGGGGACCGGCTGGTGAACGATGTGCCCCCGAAGGACCGCGACATCGCGATGGTGTTCCAGAACTACGCCCTCTACCCGCACATGACTGTCTACCAGAACATGGCCTTCGGGCTGAAGCTGAGGAAGTACCCGAAGAAAGAGATCGACAAGCGAGTACGCGAGGCTGCTGAGATTCTGGGCATCAGCGAGCTTCTGGATCGCAAACCGAAAGCCCTGTCCGGCGGGCAGCGGCAGCGCGTGGCGGTGGGGCGGGCAATCGTTCGAAACCCGCAAGTTTTTCTCTTCGACGAGCCGCTTTCGAACCTGGACGCCAAGCTGCGCGTGCAAATGCGCACCGAGATCTCCAAGCTGCACCAGCGGCTTGAAACAACCATGATCTACGTGACCCACGACCAGGTCGAGGCCATGACCATGGGCGACCGAATCGTGGTCATGAGGGATGGCCTGGTGCAGCAGATCGACACACCGCTGGCGCTTTACAACCATCCCAAAAACAAGTTTGTGGCCGGTTTCATCGGCAGCCCCTCGATGAATTTCGTCGACGGCCGCGTTGTGCAGGAAAATGGTTTGTGGTTTGACGAAGGCGGATTTCGCGTGCCAATCCCGCCGGAAAGACAGGAAGCATTGGCTGCCTACGTTGGCCGAACCGTGACCCTGGGCATTCGGCCGGAGCACATCAGCCTGCCACAGGGTGGCGCAGCGAGCAGTACGGCAGGGGAAGTTCAGACAGTGGTGGAAGTGGTGGAGCCGATGGGGAGCGAGCTCTACCTGTACCTGCGCGCGGGCAACAGCGATCTCGTCGCTCGGGTGCCCACGATGGGGCAACAGCCGGCGGAGGGGGAAAGTCTCTCCGTTCTGTTCGACATGCAAAAGGCTCACTTTTTTGATCCAGATACCGAAGAAACCATTGGGTACGGTAAACATTGAAGTTGGGGCCGGAAAACGCCAGGTGAATTGGCTGAAATTGGTCCCGTTCGGAACGAAACTTGCAAGGGGTGAAGAGCGTTAAGGCCAATGTCGGGAGGGACGTCTGCCCGATGTAGCCATCCGTGCCAGTCGGTTCCGCGCTTTCGAGTAATTTCTCCCGAGATCCCGCTTCTGGCTAATCTGGAAGGATCTCACTCCTGATACAACCCCGGCGAACGTTTTCGAGTATTCCAGGAAAGGTAGTCCGTTTTGCGGCCGTTCTGCAGGATGTGGCGGCTGGTGTTCGTGCTTGTTGGCGACAAACAGGGAACGAGTGTGCGGTCGGTGAATTGAGAGGAAATTGGTCGAGCGAATCAGTGAGGTGAACAAACGATGGACATCGCAGAACTCAAAGCAATGAAGATCCCTGAGCTCTTGAAGATTGCCCAGGATCTCAACATCCAGGGCTGTACGGGCCTCAAGAAACAAGAGCTCATTTTTCGAATCCTGGAGGAGCAAACCCGCCAGGAAGGCCTGGTGTTCGCGGAAGGCGTGCTGGAGGTGTTGCCGGACGGCTACGGATTCCTGCGGTCACCGGATTTCAACTACCTGCCTGGTCCGGACGACATCTACGTCAGTCCTTCCCAGATCAAGCGTTTCGACCTGCGCACTGGCGACGTGGTTTCCGGTCAGATTCGCCCGCCGAAGGAAAACGAGCGCTTTTTCGCCCTCCTGAAAGTTGAGGCCGTCAACTACGAGGACCCCGAGAAGGCGAAAAATCGCACCCTGTTCGACAACCTCACGCCGCTCTACCCGATGGAGCGGATCCGGCTGGAGACCTCGCCTCTCGACTACTCGACGCGCATCATGGATCTGCTGACGCCGATCGGGAAGGGCCAGCGCGGACTGATTGTGGCGCAGCCGAAAACGGGCAAAACCACGCTCCTGCAGAAAATTGCCAATGCGGTACTGAAGAACCACCCGGAAATCCGCCTCATCGTGCTGCTCATCGACGAGCGCCCGGAAGAGGTGACGGACATGGAGCGTTCGGTGGACGCTGAGGTGATCAGCTCCACGTTCGACGAACCCGCTGAGCGGCACGTGCAGGTTGCGGACATGGTGCTGGAAAAGGCGAAGCGCCTGGTAGAGTACGGCAACGACGTGATGATCTTGCTCGACAGCATCACGCGACTTGCCCGGGCCCACAACGCGGTGATTCCACACAGCGGTAAGATCCTCTCCGGTGGTCTCGATGCGAACGCGCTTCACAAGCCGAAGCGCTTCTTCGGCGCTGCCCGGAATGTGGAAGAAGGCGGGAGCCTTACGATCATCGCGACGGCGTTGATCGACACCGGTAGCCGGATGGACGACGTGATTTTCGAAGAGTTCAAGGGTACGGGCAACATGGAGCTGGTTCTGGACCGTCGTCTGGCCGACCGCCGTGTGTTCCCGGCCATCGACATCAACAAGTCCGGCACGCGAAAGGAAGAGCTGCTGTTGGACAAGCACGAGCTCAACCGCGTCTGGATCTTGCGCAAGCTCCTGGCCGAGCTGAATCCGGTGGAAGCGATGGAATTTCTGCTGGAGAAGATGCGCGGCACCAAGTCGAATCGCGAGTTCCTGGAGTCGATGAGCACGTGATTGGTGCGAGTTGCTGTTTTTTGTTGCATTAGGCCCCAGATTTTGCTAAATTTGCGCTCGTTGAGGGAACGATCTGGACGAGTGCGCTGAACAATGCTGTCAAAGGAGGTTTTAACTTGAAACCGAACATTCATCCCGAATACAAGCTCGGTACGGTTCGTTGCGCGTGTGGTAACGAGTTCCAGGTGCGCTCCACGATCGGCGACATGCGGATTGAAATCTGCTCAAAGTGCCATCCCTTCTTCACCGGCCGTCAGAAGCTGGTGGACACAACGGGACGCGTGGAGAAATTCATGCGCAAGTACGGGCTGGACAAGAAGAACCAGGAGCAGAAGGCCGAAGCCAAGGAGAACGCCTGAGAACCGTGCGGTTGAGGTTCGCAGAGATGTGCGCCCTTTGAGGCTCGAAAGTGACAACGACGAGACGACCTGTGGCGGAATGCGGAGTTTTTGGCTGCGTGTTCCGCTTTTTTGTGCCTGGAGGTGAACTCTCACGCTGAGCAAAGAGACGGAGAAGGACAAGCAGCCGGAACGCACTGTCGACCCGGTTGGTGGACAGGCCGTGATCGAGGGCGTGATGATGCGCTCTGGCGACGCGGTGAGCGTGGCCGTGCGGAAACCGGACGGCAGGGTGGCGTTAAACAAAAGGCGGCACGTGTCGTGGACCAAGCGGGGACGTCTGTGGTCGCTCCCCGTGCTCCGCGGCGCGATTGTGCTGATTGAATCGCTGGCCCTTGGCTACTGGGCCCTGAACTTTTCGGCCAGAATGGCCAGCGAAGAGGAAGCAACAGAAATTTCTGGCTTCTCTCGCATCTTGTCCTGGCTAACACTGCCCCTGGCGTTGGCGCTCGGACTCGGGCTCTTTTTCTACCTGCCGATGATGGTGACCACCTGGCTCGGTGTTCAGGGCGGCGTGGCATTCAACTTGGTGGACGGGCTTTTGCGACTGGGTGTCTTTCTGGCTTACCTGTACGCGATTAGCCAGTGGAAGGAGATCAGGCGGCTGTTTGAGTACCACGGCGCCGAGCACAAGTCCATTTTCGCCTACGAAAGCACCGGTCGGCTGGACCCGGAAGAGGCCAAAGCCTACAGCCGACGACATCCGCGCTGCGGCACGAGTTTTTTGCTGATCGTGATGCTGGTCAGCGTGGCGGTTTTCATGTTTCTTGGGCGTCCAGACTCTTTAGCGGACCGGCTTGTGCGACTGGCCTTCGTTCCGCTGATCGCCGGTCTCTCGTACGAGGCGATCAAGCTCTCGGACAGGCAGCGCCACACCTGGCTGGGACGTTTTGTAACACCGGGGCTGTGGCTACAGGGCCTGACCACGAGAGAGCCGGACACGGAACAGCTCGAGGTGGCGCAGGTTAGCCTCCGGGCGGCTGTGGATGACTCTGTGCCTTTCGGCGAGAGTACCTGGGAACCCGCGGAGCTGCTTGGGGAGCTGCGCGTGAAGCGAACTGAGGTTGCGGCCGGTTAGTTCTGCCACGCCAAAATGTGGTTGGCTTTTTGGACTCGTGGTTTCTCTGGGGCGAGATGTTGCTTGATCTCGCCTGAAACGAGCCTGCTTTAGCAGGCGGCTTCCTTTGGCGGAGAAGCCACGCGCTGCTTTCGCCTTTGTTTCGCGAATCTGAGGTAGTAGACTCAGAAATGTACTGCCGGTGAGACGGACGGAGCCGACTCTCGGGGGAACGCCCGGTCGAAGCTCGCGGATGAAGGGTGGTTGAGGTTGAAGCCGAAGACTTGGGGCGACTTCGCAGTCCGACTGGAAACGGCGAACGGCGTGAATAGGCGAAACGCCGGTCCGGCTTTGTCCCGGGTGGTTGCCTTCTTGAATCTGTGTGAGTCGGGCTGAATTTAGGTGGTCGGAGCATTTGCCCGGCAGGTTTTCGAACGAAATGATGCATCTGGATTGACATGGCTGAAGCACTTTTCGAAAGACTCGACGAGATTGTAGAACGCTACAACGAGATCACGGAGAAGCTCTCGGATCCGGCGGTGACCAGCGACCCTGAGAAGCTTCGCAAGCTGGCTCAGGAGCAGCACGAGCTGGAGCCCATCGTCTCGGCCTACAAGGAGTACAAGAAAACGCGCGACGAGCTGGAAGGGGTCGAGCGCATTTTGCGAGAAGAAAGCGACCAGGAGCTCAAGGAGCTGGCTGAAGCGGAAGTCGAGGACCTGAAAAAGAAACTCGACGAGCTGGTCAATCAGCTCAAGCTGTTGCTGATTCCGAAAGACGAGCAGGACGCGAAGAACGCGATCGTGGAGATTCGGGCCGGGACTGGAGGCGACGAAGCCGGGCTCTTCGCCGGAGACCTGTTCCGGATGTACTCGCGCTACGCTGAGCGCAAAGGCTGGAAAATCGAGATCATGAGTTCCCACCCACAGGACATTGGTGGGTTTAAGGAAATCATTTTCCTGGTCAAGGGCAAAGATGCCTACGGCACGCTGAAGTACGAGAGCGGTGTGCACCGCGTGCAGCGTGTGCCTGTGACGGAGGCGAGCGGCCGGATTCACACGTCGGCGGCGTCGGTAGCTGTGTTGCCGGAGGCGGACGAGGTGGACGTGCACATCGATCCGAAAGATCTGCGAATTGACGTGTTCCGCAGCTCGGGCCCGGGGGGGCAGAGTGTGAACACCACCGACTCGGCCGTCCGGATTACGCACATTCCGACGGGAATTGTGGTTACCTGCCAGGACGAGAAGAGCCAGCACAAAAACAAAGCGAAGGCTCTGCAGGTCTTGCGGGCCCGCCTGTACGAGAAGGCGCTGGAGGAAGAACGCGCCAAAGAGACGGCAACCCGGCGCTCGATGATCAGCACAGGCGACCGCAGCGCGAAAATTCGGACGTTTAACTTCCCGCAGAACCGCGTAACGGACCACCGAATTGGTCTGACTCTTTACCGGCTAGAGCAGATTTTGGACGGTGAGCTCGACGAGCTGATCGAACAGCTTCGAATCGCGGACCAGGCGGAGAAGCTGAAACAACTGGGATGACCGCCACGGGCTCGAAGGCGCAGAGGCGCCAGGTCTGGACTGTTGTCGAGCTGATCCGCTGGACAACTGGTTACCTGGAGGAGAAGGGTTTCGAGGACGCCAGACTCCAGGTAGAGCGCCTTCTGGCCCACGTTTTGAGGTGCGATCGGGTGGGGCTGTACCTGCAGTTCGATCGTCCTTTGACGCCAGAAGAACTTGGTTCTTTCAAAACGTTGTTGAAGCGTCGCCTGGCCCACGAGCCTTTGCAGTACGTCCTGGGGGAGTGTGAATTCCGCGGACTCCGGCTGAAAGTCGACCGGCGTGCGTTGATTCCCCGGCCGGAAACCGAGCAGCTTGTGGACGTTTGCCTGAACTTGTTCGCCGGGAAAGCACCTGCACGGGTGCTGGATGTGGGCACGGGTTCGGGAAACATTGTGCTGGCGCTGGCTCCAGAGTGGCCGCAAACCGAGTTTGTGGCGGTGGACGTTTCTCCTGGAGCTCTGGAGCTGGCAACCGAAAACGCGACGGCCCTTGGACTTGAGAGCCGAGTCCGTTTTTTGCAAGCTGATGTTTTCGCGAACGAATTCCCTCGGCGCGTGGGCGGGGAATTTGGTCTGGTCGTCTCGAATCCGCCGTATGTGCGGCCGGACGAGTGGCCGACGCTGCAGCCCGAGATTACGCAGTACGAACCGAAGGAGGCGCTGGTCTCAGAGCCAGACGGGCTGCGTTTCTACCGGCGACTTGCTGAGCTTGCACCGCAGCTCATCAGCGGGGACGGCTGGCTTGTGGTCGAGGTTGGCGACAGCCAAGCCGCAGATGTACGGGCAATTTTCCAGACGAAGGGGTTTGCGGAAGTGACGGTCCATCGAGATCTGGCTGGAAGGGACCGTGTGGTAGCAGGAAGACGTTGACCGCAGACAGGGTGGAATGGGAACAAACAGGCGAGGATGGAGGGGAACGATGAAAGTGAATCCGAATATTTTCCGCCAGTACGACGTTCGGGGCATTGCTGATCGTGATCTCACAGACGATGTCGTTGAAGCGTTGGGCAGGGCTTTTGGCACGTACCTGCGTCGGAAAGGCATGCGAACTGCGGCAGTAGGGCGCGATGTGCGCCTGTCGGGGCCGCGACTTCGCAATGCGCTTGTTCGGGGGCTCACAGCGGCTGGAGTGGACGTAATCGATGTTGGTGTTGTGCCGACGCCGGTGTTGTACTTCTCGATCGTCCATTTCAAGACCGACGGTGGCGTGATGATCACCGGCAGCCACAATCCAATCGAGTACAACGGTTTCAAGATGAACGTGGGGGTCTCTTCCATCTACGGGGAGGACATTCAGACACTCCGAAAGCTGATCGAGGAGGAAGACTACGAGTCCGGGCAGGGACAGGTTGAAGAGCGAGATCCCGTGCCTGCCTACCTGGATCTCTTGGGCAGCAAGTTTCACTTCGACCGCAAACTTAAGGTTGTGATGGACGCGGGCAACGGGACAGCTGGAGTGATTGCGCCCGAGCTGTTCCGGCGGTACGGACACGAGGTCATTTGTCTGTACTGCGAACCGGACGGGAACTTCCCGAATCACCTGCCGGATCCCACGGTTCCGGAGTTCATCGTGGACCTGCGCAAGCGCGTGGTGGACGAGGGCGCTGATCTGGGCATCGGCTACGACGGCGACGCAGACCGGATTGGCGCAATCGACGAGAAAGGGCAGATGATCTTCGCAGATCGCCTCCTGGCTCTCTACAGCCGCGAGATTCTGAAGAAGCGGCCGGGCGCAAAGATCGTTTTCGACGTGAAGTGCAGCCAGGCCCTCCCGGATTTCATTCGCCAGCATGGTGGTGAGCCGGTGATGTGGAAGACCGGCCATTCGCTGCTCAAAGCGAAAATGCGCGAGCTGAACGCGCCTTTCGCCGGTGAGATGTCGGGTCACATGTTCTTTGCTGACGATTACTTCGGTTACGACGACGCGATTTACGCCTCGCTCAGACTGGCAGAGCTGCTGGCCAATTCAGGGAAGAAGCTGTCAGAGCTGGTCGCAGAGATTCCGGCTTTCGTCTCGACGCCGGAAATCCGGGTGGACTGCCCGGATGAGAAGAAGTTCGACGTGGTGGCCAACATCGTGAAACGCTTCAAGAAAGAGTACGAGGTGATCGACGTTGACGGGGCGAGGGTTCAGTTCGGTGATGGCTGGGGTCTCGTCCGTGCGTCGAACACGCAGCCGGTACTCGTTCTGCGGTTCGAGGCGAAGACTCCAGAAAGGCTGAAGGAAATTGCCCGGATTTTTCTCGAGGAATTGAAGCAGTACGAGTCGGTGAACGTGGAGCCGCTGGAAAAAGCGATCGCAGAGGTTGGCTGAAGACGGCGAGCGAGCAGTCCGGGCCGCGAGTGCGGCCCGGTCGGTTCTGCGTTTGAGCAAAGCAACAACTCGTGGACAAAAGCAGCACGATTTGGTGTTGTAGTTCTGTGGCGCCAGAGGCGCGGAATCAGAGGTTGAACAGGCCGCAAAGTGCCAGCAGCCTGGTGAAGCAGGATTTGTTTCCTGTTGGTTCTGAGGCGGGAGCTTTGTTTTGCCTAACGGTGAGTGGACGCTGTTGAAAGATTCGTCGAGGGATGCGGTGGTGAACGAAAGAAAAAATGGGGGTGCACACGGGTCCGGTTTTTCCAAAGCAAGGAGGACGCTGCGATGAAGCGCTGGTTTGGAGGGTTGGTTGTTGCTGTGCTGACCGCGGCAGTGATTTTCGGCTGCGCCGGGACGGCGAAAATGAATGTGTTCCAAGAGCCGACGTCGGACCAGAGCGGGATTGTCATCGGTAACGTGCTGGTGGAGAGCCGCTACTTCGAAGAGCGCCCGGAGCTGTACAGAGCGAACATCGACGTGGCGGTGATCGGCCAGACTGTGGAGAACGGGAAGAAGAAAATCCACGGTTACTGGGCCACCACGGACGATCAGGGTTACTTCTTCCTGACGAATGTGCCCATCGGCAACTACGCAATCAAGGGGATCCGCTTTTCGACGAACCAGGGAACGTTGTTGACGATCACGAATTCGCTCCGCTACGCCGGCAGCACTTACGTGATCGACCGGAAAGAGACGGTGATTTTCGACGGATCCTACTTCCCGGTTGAGCCGAAAGGTCGGGTGATCAACATGGGTTACAACCACTTCGTGATCGACCAGACCACGCGGAGCACCGGCCACGTGGATCATGTGCGGCTCCCACGCCTGGTGAACTACCAGGTCATCACGGGCGAGAAGCTCAACCTGGGACCGATTGAAGAGTACTTCATCCAGAAATACCCACAGAGCGCCTGGGTACAGGTTCTGAAACAAGCTCTCGGGAAGAAGCGATGAGTGCAACGGAGGACGTCCTGCGGTGCATTGCCTGCCCGCTGGCGCGTTTCCCCGATCCGCATGAACAATGCTACAAGTTCGGCGGCTTGATTTGTACCGTGGATGGAGCCAACGTGGGAAAGTACGACTCTTGCCGTTTTGGCTACACCAGGAGCTCTGTGCCCACGGCAGGTGGCCCTGCGAGCAGTTCTCAGGGGTGAGCGCTGGTGGCGCACAGGGAACCCGCGCGGGCGTGTGAGCGTTGATCGTGTAGGTTGGGGCAGAGTCCTGAATGAGAAAGTGCGAGCGGTGGGACCTCCTTTTTCCCACCGCTTTGTTTTTGTGGGTAGGAGGGGCAACTGCCCGAGGTGAAGTGTAGAAAAAACGTTCGTACAGGGGAGACCCTGGCGAGCAAAGAGAGAAAGTGACAAAATGAGTAGAGCAACACGAAGAAAAATGGATGTAAGAGCAGTAAAGAATCAAATTCTGGATTTTCTGGAGCAGCACCGGGGCCAGGGCTACAAGGCCAAAGAGCTGGCGAGAGCCCTCGGTATCCCACAGGCGAGCTACGTCCGTTTCCGGAATTTGCTGAAAGAAATGGCGGACGAAGGCGAAATCCGCAAAGGACGGCACGCGAAGTACTCGAAGACGGCACCGTCTCCTGAGGTTGTGGGCCGCCTGCATGTGAAAACCCAGGGGTACGGTTTCGTGATTGCGGATGACGGGACCGAGGTGTTCGTCAGCCAGCGAAACATGGGAACGGCTTTTCACCAGGACCGCGTGCGCGTGCGACTGTTCGCGACCCGCAAAGGCGACAGCCCCGAAGGAAAGATCGTCGAGGTTGTCGAACGGGCCCGGGAAAACATCGTTGGTACCTACCGGCGTGGAAAACGTTTCGGCTTTGTCGTGCCGGACGAGGTCAAGATCCAGTGGGACATTCTGGTGGACGACCTGGACAGCATGGGCGCTGTGTCCGGTCAGAAAGTGGTTGTGCAGATCACGGAGTGGGAGCACGAACAGGCCAACCCGGTTGGGAAGGTTGTGCGCGTGCTTGGCTTTCCCGACGAGCCTGGAGTGGACGTCGCGAGTGTGGCGTACTCTTTCGATCTGCCGCTGGAGTTTCCGGCGCCGGTGGAGAAGGAAGCCGAACGCCTGCCTGAGAGAATCCCGGAAGCGGAACTGGCCCGGCGGCTGGACCTTCGGGATCTGCCGATGTTCACGATCGACCCGGCGGAGGCGAAGGACTTCGACGACGCTGTGTCGCTGGAGGAGCTGGAAAACGGGAATCTCCGCCTTGGCGTGCACATCGCGGATGTGAGCTTCTACGTCAAAGAGGGAAGCGCCATCGACCGGGAGGCGCGCAAACGCGGCACGTCGGTGTACCTGGTGGACAGAGTGATCCCGATGCTCCCGGAGCGGCTGTCGAATCAACTGTGCAGCCTGCGGCCAGAGGAAGAGCGACTGGCTTTCTCGGTGCTGATGGAGGTCACTGAGAAGGGCGATCTGGTGAACTACGAGATCCGCGAGTCGGTGATTCGCAGCGACCGTCGCTACACTTACGAGGAAGTGCAGGACATTCTCGACGGAAAAAGCGACGGCGAGCACGCCGATGTGCTTCGGAGGATGCACGCGTTGAGTCGGGCTCTGATCACGAAACGGCACCGGCGCGGCGGCATCGATTTCGACACCGCCGAAGTGGAGATTGAACTGGATGCCGAAGGAACGCCGGTGGCAATTCGACGCAAGAAGCGGCTGGACAGCCACCGGTTGATCGAGGAGTTCATGCTTCTGGCGAACGAGACGGTGGCGCGTCACGTTGGAGTGAATTTGGCACGCAAAACAGGCTCGGCGTTTCCGTTTGTCTACCGCGTGCACGAGAAGCCCAGCGACGAGAAGATGACGGCTTTTCTGCAGTTGCTGCGGGCCTTCGGTGTGGAGGCTGCGCCGCCGGCGCAAATCCGTCCGCGCTACTTCCAGCGATTGGTGGAACAGGTTGCGGACGAGGAGATCGCGGTCATCGTGCAGGACGCCATGATTCGGGCGATGATGAAGGCGCGGTACAGCACCGAAAACGTGGGGCATTTTGGACTGGCGTACCGCTACTACACCCACTTTACGTCGCCGATTCGTCGTTACCCGGACCTGATGGTGCACCGGCTGCTGAAACGCTACGCCCGGCACGGTGGTCCTGTTTCTGCGGGCAATCTCGAGGAAACCTGCGAGCTGGCGACGCGTCGGGAAATCGTTGCCATGGAGGCGGAGCGTGAGTCGGTCAAGCTCAAGCAGGTCGAGTACATGGAGCAGCACGTTGGGGACGTGTTCGAGGGCGTGATTGCCAGGGTTGTGCCTTTTGGCATGTTTGTGGAGTTGCCGCAGTTTCTGGTAGACGGGCTTGTGCACGTCAGCGAAATGGGCGACGACTACTTCTCCTACGATCCGGACCGCTTTGCGCTGATTGGCGAGCGCTCGGGCCGTGTTTTCCGGCTGGGAGACAAAGTAAAAGTGGAAGTGGTGCGGGCGGACAAAAACCAGCGCTTGCTGGATTTCAAGCTGGTGGACGAGGAGGAGAAGAAAGCCGGCAGAACGCAATCGAGGACGAAAGCCAGAACGCGAGGGAAGAAACGACGCAGCCGGCGGTAAGCCTGAGAGAAGAAGTGCGCAGCTGGAGAGCGGGGATTTCGGGCGTGCGCGCGGTGCGGACTGTGAGAGCCGTCAAGGGGGTGTTGCGGGAGGAAGTAATTCGAGGTGACCTGAAGGCGGCCCGACAGGTCACCGCCTAACGAGGGCGAGAATCAATCCGACGAGCACTGCGACCTGGCCGATCCAGAAGATGAACATCCAGCGGATGGTCTCGACATGCTTTTGTGCCATTTCCTGGCGCAGCTCGGCGCCGAGCTTGATGAGTGCCCCGTGGACTTCCGAGCGGAAGCTGGCTATTTCCTCCCGTAACTCAGCCCGCATCTGTGCCATTTCAACACGGATTTGAGCCATTTCCTCGGTGAGGCGATTCTCGAAACGCTCGGATACAGTGTCGACGACCTCATTCCTGATGGCTGCACTCACCTGATTCAAGACTTCGATGAGTCCTTCCGTCCCTTCGTCGCCGAGCTTTTCGCGTAGCGGCTTGGGTACGTCCAAAATGTGCATGATCTGCACTCCCCGCCTTTGTGTCTGAAATGTCTACATTTGCACGAGAATGTACATCCCAAAGTAACGCGCCGCAAGTGTTTTTTAATGACCGCACCGCAGGCTGGGA
>JAADFT010000052.1 GCA_013152765.1 Calditrichota bacterium
CGAGAAAGACCTGGTGAGACTCTCGCCGTTCCTGAGCGAAAACGCTGAGAACTGGCTGGCACTGGAGGCGGAACTACAACCGGGGCCAGACTTTCGCTCGAACTGGAATCACGTGGTCGAAGAGCTTCTGCAGAAAGCCGCCCCCGCGCCTTCGACCGGCTGACCTTTCCCCCTGCAGGAATCCGCTCACCCGCCTGACCAGAAAGTGGTTCTGCAATTCCTCCCACGACGACACAGACTCACGCCGGAGACCGCAAAACCGCCTTTGTCAAGGCGACGAGACGCGCTTTGCCGTGTTTCCCACAAAAAAGCCGCTTCTCCGCTGGAATTTTGCAGGAGAAGCGGCCAAACGTCGCCAATTCAACTTCCTTCACCGAAATGCTACAGGGTTCGCCCTCAACCGAGCTGGTTCCACCGGACACGCACCAACATCGACAGCAAGTCAGCGAAGTGAACTCTCCCCTACCTGGCCAGCGTCACCTTCTGAGTCCGGACCTCGTCGCCGAGTTTGGCGCGCACCACGTACACACCGGACGGAAGGCTCCGTCCAGCGCTGTCGCGGCCATCCCAGCGCAGAACGTGGCGACCTGGGCTAAGTCCTCTGTCGGCCAGCACCCGCACCAGGCGCCCGCGCACGTCAAACACCGCGACCCGAACCGTCTTTACGCCGGGGCCCGGCACGCTCAGCGTCCACTGAACACTGGGGTTGAACGGGTTCGGGTAACCGCGACTCAAATCAAAACGCGACGGCAAGGGGGTGGCACTGGTAGCCACGCTGGTTGGCAGACGACGCGCCACCATCAGCCGGTCAAGGTAAATGGCGCCTTTCATCTTCCCGCGGCAGCGAAAATGGAAGCTGTCCACGTCCAGGTTCGGCCCGTCAATTCTGCCGTTGCCGGTGATCCAGCCGTACACGGAGTCGCGCTTCACGTCGAAGGTCACAAGCCGCCCAGCCGATCCAGTCGATCGGGATCCAGCGCGACACTTCGTAGCCGCTTTCGTTGTCGTCCAGGCAAAAGCGAAATTCGTTGCCCGAACCGTCGCCGAAAATGTACACTTCGAGAATGTCGCTCGGCCCGAACTTGCCCGGCGTGGCGAGCGGGTCGTGGATGTCGTCGAAGAAAACGCGAATGAAGCCGCTCGTGTCCGCGAACTGGTATTTGAGGCGAGCCGCACCTTCGCCGAAGAGCACGTGTTCCGAAGCGATCTCAAACGAAGTAGATTCCGGAACGGTGCCGCTCGTGCTTCCTGACCACTCCGGATCGTGCCAGTTGCGCAAAAACTCAAAGTCGTCGAAAGTGCGCAGCACCAGATTCTCGTCGGCCACGCGGAAGCGCCACACGGTGTTTTCCTGCACCGGCAAACCAGTGGTGTCGCGAAGACTGGTGAAGGCGCGCGCAATGTAGTGCCCACCGGGTTCGAAGCCGCTGGTCGGCACAAACGCGATTGCGCTGCTGTCGCCGTAAACGTCGAACACAAGGCTTCCGGGCACCGCGTGGCGCAGAGCGTCGATCACGTTGAAGGACTCCAGCGTCACCGTGGTGGTGTCCAGAACCTTGTTGAAAGCCGCCGAAACCACGCCATTGGGACTCGGCATCGTGTCGCCGTCCGCGGGCCAGTTCCAGAACAGACGTGCGCGGCTGGCCTCCCGGCTTGCCGTTTCAAAGCTCAGATTGAAGGGATCGCCGGGAACACCGTCCCCATTTCCGTCGATTGCTCGCCCGCCGAGGTCGCGCGCCGTCGTGTCCACGGTCACCTGGTACACAGTGCCGTACTCCAGCAGCACGTCCGGTTTGAAACGCAGCACCCTGCCCTGATTCAGCCAGTAGAAAGAGCCGCTCACTTCCGGGGAAATCGAAAATGCAGCTTCCACCGTCGGGCGGTTCATCGGTCGGCTGAACTTGATCCGCACGTCCGAGGTCACCGGCACCCCCTCTGCTCCTGCCTGGGGGCTGGTGGCCAGCACCAGCGGCGGCACGTTGGAAGTCAGGCGAAAATCGCGAAAACTGAACGTGTCCTCCGGCACCGTCACAACCGTGGTGTCCGGGTCGTAGTCGTCCCGCCAGGCAACGAGCGTGTACGTGCCCGGCTCAAGCCCGTCCCACGCGTAGTAGCCGTTGGAGTTGTTGTCGGTCACGTACTCGAGACCAGTTTCCAGAAGAGACACGGTGGCCCCGTTCAGCGGGGCGTTGCTTTCCGCGTCGTACAGGATGCCGGCAAGCGCACCTGTCGGGATCGTCCCAGCGTCATAGTACTCCAGGAACGAGTGGTACAGCGCCCGCGCTTCAAACCGGAGGAAGTCGGGGTTTTTGAGCTTGGCCTCCTCCACGGGGTGGTCGTGGAAAGTGGCCTCCGACAACTCGCCCGGCATGTTCAGGTCGTTCAACACACCCAGGTTCCAGCCGCCGTTGGGCCCGCCGTAGAAAGACCAGTCGCCCCTGGCCATCCAGCCGGACGTGCGCAACCCTTCGTAAATCGTTCGAGCCATGATCTTGCTCATCACGTCGGCCTGGCCTGGCCATTGTGGACCCAGCGAGCTCGACGAGGTGTGCAGCTCCTCGTACAGAACCAGAGTGAAACGATGCTGACCGTTGTAAGCGTTGTGGTGAATCGAGTGAAACCAGTCGACGCCGTTGCGGTTGGCAATGTCCTCGCGCTGCGACAGCGTGGGATTGGTGTTGATTCGCGTCAAAATCACCGTGTCGGCGTTCGCACTTTTCAGGTAGTCCCTGAGGTAGAGCGCTACCCGCAGGTTAATGACGTGCTCGTAAACGCCCGTCGGGCCGTGGTTGCCATTTCCAGGCCCGTGACCGGGATCCAGACAGAAACTTAACCCGGAAAGATCAGGCTGCGTTGCAAACGCCGCAGCCGTCAGAATCACCAAGAGAAAAGCGACAAGAGTCGCGGACTTCGTCATGCGCATTCGGAGTACCTTCCCGTTCTGTCACTTCGTGGACACGTCCAGCACGTAGATTGCGTTCGTTTTGTAGTCGTGAAAAGCTACCCGCCGGCCGTCCGGCGCCCAGCAAGGATCCATTTCCAACGCCCCTTCCGTGCGCGTCAACTGAACCCGCTCGGAGCCGTCGGGCCGGACCGCGTAGAGATCGGAGCTCAGGTAACGGTGGCCGTCGTCTCTGGCCACGAAGAAAACGATCCACTGCGAATCCGGAGACCACCGCGGCCGGTTGCCGGGCCCCAGGTCGATCACGGATTTGCCGTCGGCGCTGACCACGTAGAGGTCGCCACCCGAAATCTCGAACGCGAGCAACTGACCGTCGGGCGACGGCCGAAGATTCAACACGTAACCCTCACCGTCGACGCGAAAGATCGGCTCTGGGCTACCAGCGCGGAAAATCGCACCGCCCTTCGCGTAGAAAGCCCGTTCCGGCACACGCGACAAAGCTTCCACTTTGCCATCGGAGCGAAGCGTCCACGCCTCGAGCTTCCCGGCGGAGAAAAGCACAACTTGGTTGTTCCCGAGCCAGTGCGGTACGTCGCTGATGCGCTTCCGCCAGCGCGTTAGCAACCGGGCCCGCCCGGTCGCCACGTCGATCACCTGCACGGCGTGTTCGCGCCGCTTGTCGTCGCGTTCGCGCGTGACCCGGCACAGAATGGCCCGACCATCCGGCGACCAGGACATGTCGAAACCTGCCCCAAGCGCGTCCGTGAGCTGCTTCGTG
Source organism: Calditrichota bacterium (assembly GCA_013152765.1). Taxonomy (GTDB): domain Bacteria; phylum Zhuqueibacterota; class Zhuqueibacteria; order Oleimicrobiales; family Geothermoviventaceae; genus Geothermovivens. The sequence continues at coordinate 3,681 of JAADFT010000052.1, forward strand.
CCAGAGCCGTCCGCAGCCACGAGCCAGATGCCCCGGTAGTTCGGTCGGGTTGCGGCAATCCAGCGACCGTCCGGGCCCCAGACGGGGTGAGCCAGCGCTTCTCCCTCAGGGGAAACTCGAACCGGCGTACCCGTCGGTCGGAGTTTGGCAAAAGCGCCCGTACTTACCGCCAGACCAAGAAAAGCAACCAAAGCACAAGTACGTCGAAATCGCATTCGAAGAACCTCCTCAGAGAGTACCACTTTCGTAGTTGAACACAGCCTTCTCCATTCGCAGGCACCAACTGGCGAAACCGTCTGCGCGCGCCGTCAGCAGTCCCCGCATCTTCCACAGGCACAAGTGCGAGCAAACAGCCTCCGCGTCGCGCAGCTTGCCCCTGTTGTAGTGTCTAACGAGGGGCGCCGGGTAAGGTTTCCCGAGGGCACGCCCACAGGGCCAGCCCACACGGCTCGCTCTTAACCGACGTGAGCGCCTCCGCCAACAGCGTTCCCGGACTGACTCCCGCCAAAACGGACGTTGCGGCAGTAGCCTTCACTCAAGTGCAACCCGGGTGTCAACTGCACCACCCGTTTGGTAAAAGGCTGCTCCCGGCAATCCGAAACCGGCCCTGGCCGCAAAAAAGTTCTGGCCCGCCACTGGCGAGCCTTCGCGTGGAACTCAAAAACGGTTGCTGTTCTTACTCCGCCTTCCAGCTCACAGCCTGAGTCGTCAACAACGAGAACAAGCCCCGCAGGATCACAACGTCGCGGGTCGCACCTCCTCAGGCTCCGCGGGGCAACCCGGCTCAGCGCAAGAGTACGAGCCTGCCAATCTGGACCTGCCCGCCAACCGTCAGCCTCGCGAAGTAGATGCCGCTCGGCAGGTCCTGTCCGCTTCCGTCCCGGCCATCCCAGGTGAAGCGGTGCCACCCTTCGGTGGTTTGACCTCGCCAGAGGGTGGCCACCTGCTGACCAAGCAGGTTGATCACCTCGAGCACACCTTCGCGCCCAACTGCACCGGGTCCGATCCAGAACTTGATCTCCGTGGCATTTCGAAACGGATTGGGCCAGTTCGGCGCCAGTTTGAACTCTTTCGGTGCATCCGCGCGCCGCTCGCGGTCGTGCCAGAGGACCGCCGTGGCAGGGGAGCGCGCCAGCAACACCAGCCGGTCAAACCCGAGTTCTCCAGCCAGCGAACCGGTCTGTTCGAGTCGCAGGCCCAGGAACAGCAGGCTGTCGGCGTCGGCGCGGCCGTTGCCGCCCTGCCCCGGAACAAGATCCTCCCCGACAGTCACCTCCACGGATTTCCAGCCAGTCCAGTCGACCACGCTGGCCGGAGAGAACTCCTCGCCGTCGAAATCTCGAAACACGAAGCGCAGAACGTTGCCGCTCTGGTCACCCCGCACGGCGATCGTCAGCACCTCGCCGCGAGCCACTTTTTCCGGCAACCAGGCTGCAGGCTTCTCCCGGTTCATGAGCAGCACCGAGCTGGGAGCGTCGAAACGGTAACGGAGCAAGCCGTAGGCACTGTCGCCGTAGGCGGCACCGGTGGCCAGTTCCAGGACGGTGCTGTCGGGGTTCACAGCGGAGCTGTCGCCCTCCACATCGAGAGACCACGCCAGCGTGTCTGCGGAAAAGTCGTCGAGAGTCACCGGGTAGAGCGGTCTGGACGAAGCGTAGAAATCCCACCGGAAGTAATTGGCTAACTGCCCACCGGTCAGGTCACTGAGAGTCTTCATCACAGCGACCTTGTAGCCCATGCCGGCTTCCAGGTCGCGAAGCGGGAAAACAGCCAGACGTCCGCCCACAAATCCGCGGCTCGAGTCGATCGTTTGCTCCGAGTAGTGCACCGAAACGGGAACACGAATGCGGCGGTGACTCATCAACAGCACGGCGTCGTCGTTGACGACTTCGGGATTCAGACGTTTGTTGAAGAGCACCCACACAACGTGTCCGGGCACAACGCCCGTGTCCTCTCGAGCAGGCTCGAAATCGATTACGGCCAGGGACGTTGTGTCGAGCGGCTCGGTGCGAAAACGAACCTCGAAATCCCCGCCGGGCTGGCCATCGGCGTCACCGTCCAACGGGTGGCCGTAACGGTCGGTGCACACTTCCGTGAGCAGCAACCGGTACTCCGTGTCGAAGGCAAACCGCGTGCGCGGCGTGAAAACCACCTGGCGCGAGTCGTCCGACCATTTCCAACGGCCCCGGACGGGTGGATCAAGGGTCAGCCCCTGCTCAACCGACAGCGGGTCCATCGGCCGACTGAAACGCACGGCCAGAGAGGTCTGCACGGGGACGTTCTGGGCGCCGTCCTCCGGGTAAGCGATTTGCACAGTGGGAGGCGTGACGGGAACGAGGCGAAAATCCAGAAAAGCGAACTTGCCCCGGCTCACGCGAACTGTGTCTCGCGCTGGTTCGTGAAGCGAGTCCACGGCCATCACCTCGTACAGGCCGGGATCGAGATCCGCCAGGACGTAGAGTCCGTTTCCGTACTGGTCGGTGACCAGCGTCGTGTCCAGGGGTGTCACGCGGACGCTGGCACCATTCAGCGGCCGACCGGCGTCCATGTCCGAGACGATTCCCGCCAGAGCGCCGGTCGCAGGGGGGTCCTGTTCGTAGTACTGCAGGAAGCTTTGCAAGAGCGCTTTTGCCTCGAGCTGCAAGAACCCCTGGTTCCGCAGTTTGCGCTCTTCCACAGGGTGGTCGAAGAACGTGGCTTCGGAAAGCTCACCGGGCATGGTGAGATCGTTCAGCACCCCCAGGCGCGAGGGGATGCCGTAGAACGTGTAGTCGCCGTACACGCGCGACGATTCGGTTCGCAGGGCGTGGTAGATTTCCGCCGCCATGATGTGGCTCATGACGTCGGCCTGCCCCGGCCACTGCGGCCGGTGATTGGCCAGTTCCTCGTAGAGCAGCAGGGTGTAACGCGCGCTCCCGTGTTCGGCGTTGTGGTGAATGGAGTGAAACCAGTCGACGCCAGCCCGGTTGGCAATGTCTTCGCGCTGACTGAGCGTGGGGTTGGTGTGAACTCGGGTGAGAATGACCGTGTCGGCTCTGAACGCTTTCAGGTAGTCGCGGAGCTTCAGCGCCACCTGCAGGTTGATCGTGTGTTCGTGCAGTCCCGTTGGTCCCTGGTTCTGGTTTCCGGGCCCGTGTCCAGGATCCACGCAAATGCTGATGCCCTCCAGGGACTGACCCCGGCCCGCGCCCGCGGGTGCAAACAGTCCCGCCCCAAGCAGCAACGTGAGAGCAAGTTTGGAGAAGTCGGAACGTGGCATGAAATGCAAGCTCGCTCGAAAACCGGCCAAAGTTGCACAGGCACCCAAATCGCGGAACGACGCGACCTGTTCGCGGGGACTCCGGCAGGCAATCTACGCCAAAGGAGGCAGCAAATCAAGTGCTTTTCGTCACGGGAGTGCCGAAACGCTGGAAGGAGTGGAAGCGAGGGAAAGTCAGCTCAGGCAACGCGACGCAGTTGTTGTGCTCTCACACTGCAAGCTGGCGGGACGAAGACGTGTCCGCTTCGGCGCCCTCCAGAAACTCCTGCAGCACCCGGCTGAGTTGCAACAGGTCTCCCAGCTCCACGCACTCGGAAGGCGTGTGCGCCACAGCCAGCTCTCCAGCTCCCAGAATGACGCTGGGGAGGCCTGCTTTCACGAGGTTCTGCGCGTCTGTCCAGGCGGACATGCCAACCAGACGCGGTGCTGTGCCCGTAGCTCGTTCGAAAGCCCGGGTGAGCTCCCGAAGCACAGCGGCATCCGGGGGTGTTACGAAAGGCGGGTCGTGGTGGTGTACCTCGTACCGCGCACCCCAGCGTTCCACGAGCGTCAGCACGCCGTCTCGCACAGCATCCAGGCCGTGCTCGGGGAGCACGGGAAGGTCGATCTGGAATTTGCAGAGATCAGGAGTGAGCTGGACGTCGAAGCCCCCCTCGATGCGCCCGACGTTGACGCCGAGCTGGCCAAAGCGGCCGTTCTCCGAACGCCAGAACGGCAGGCTGCGCAGCTCAGAGATCAGGTCCAGCGCCCTCAGAATGGCGTTGTCCCTCTCCCGAAACGTGGCCCCGTGCGAAGCCGTGCCGGGCACTTCCACCACCAGCTCCAGCGTACCAGCCTGCGCTGTGGCCACACCGAGATTCGTGGGCTCCAGGACGACAGCCCCTTCCAGACCGCCGCTCCAGGGCCAGCAGAAAGCTTCAGAGCCTTTCGCTTCGTTCTCCTCGTCCACAAAAAAGGCCAGGGCGGCGCTCACGCTCTCACCCGTAGCCTCAAGGGCAGCAAGAAGCGCTGCAGTCTGGCCCTTTGTGTCCACAACCCCACGCCCGCAAACGAGCCCGTCCTGCAAGACGGCGTCGAACCCTCGCGGGTGTCCCCAGAGCGGCACTGTGTCCACGTGCGTCGCGATCAAAAAACGCGAAAGCCCGCGACGCGCGTACAGGTTCGGGCGTCCGGGCAGGATTTCGTCTGACCTTACCTCGAAGCCAAGTTCCCCCAGAACGCGGGCAAGCCACGCCTGAATCTCGGCTTCCTGCCCCGTGGGGCTCGGGATCCTGGCCAGGTCGGTCAGTCTACGGAGGATTCGCGCAGCATCTTGATCCATTTTCCCTGCCGACCAATTTCTCGAAAACCGTGACGCTCGTACATGGCGCGAGCTCTGGTGTTCCCCTCGCCAACCCAGAGGATCACCCGGGGATTCTCCTTCTCCATCGCCCTGACGGCAGTCTCAAAAAGCCGTCGACCCACCCCACGGCCGCGGTAGGCCGGGTCCACGACCATTTCGTGCACGTTGCCAACCTGGCCAAGCTGTTCGTCGTGCCAACCTGTGTGCGCGGAGATGAAGCCGACAGGCTCACCGTCTTCGCTCCAGGCCACGAAGAAATGACGCGGGTCGCCGTAGTACAGCCAGTCCAGGTACTTCAAGATGCGGTCGCGGTCCGTGTAGGCGTACTCGCGGAGATTCTGGTAGGCAGCCTGGTAAATCTCGGCCAGGCGGTCTCGCCACTTCAGGAACTCTGTCTCGTCCGCGAACGGACGGATCTGTAACTCCGCCTTGCCCTCGTCCGCTGCGGCTGTTTCCAGTTTCTCCTGTGTTCTGGTCACGCCCAATTCTGGACACTTCCCGGTGTTTCGTCGGCCAATTACGAAAATAGCCGCCCGTGAAGGCGGCTTTCTGGCGGAGAGGGTGGGATTCGAACCCACGGACCCGACTAAGCAGGTCAACGGCTTTCGAGGCCGCCCCGTTCAACCGCTCCGGCACCTCTCCGACAGTGAATTTACAAAAATCAGCGGTTTAGTCAAGGGGTTTCTGGGTGGTTGCGTTCCCACCGGGAAGTGAAATTCCCCAACGAACAAGAAGTTCCGGTTTTGCTTACCAGAGAGCCAGAAGAACGCCGGGGAGTAAACTCCCCGGCTATTTTGCCCGTCCGCCGACGCGGACGGCGGCGTAGGGCGAGCTTTAGCTCGCCGAGGAAGGTGCGTTCTGGTTATTTCTCTGCCTGGCAGTGCGGAGCGGCACCAAAGCTGACTGCCTGTCGAGATTGACGGTACGGGC
>JAADFT010000053.1 GCA_013152765.1 Calditrichota bacterium
ATGTCCAGGAACTGGCGCTTGATGGGCTCGATGTCGATGGCCATGGCCTCACGAGCCCCGGACTGGCGCGCCTCGGCTAAGGGCGGTTGCTTGTCGTAGCCCTCCACCTCCCAGAAAGTCAGTGTGTCACCCTCGAAGCGGGCGCTGCCTTTTTGCCCGTGCACTTCGGCGCGCGCTGGAAAGCCCGGGACGATGGCCGTCGAGCCTTCGACAAGTCCCAGCGCCCCGTTCTCGAATTCGAGCAGTGCGACGCCGTGGTCCTCCACCGGGATGTTGTGCGACACGGTCTTGACTTTGCCGGTCAGGTGGCGCACGGGGCCGAGCCACCAGAGCAGGAGGTCGATGAAGTGGATGGCCTGGTTGATAAGCGCTCCGCCACCCTCGAGAACCGGGTCGCCGCGCCAGGCGTCTTTGTCGTAGTACTCTTGCGGGCGGTACCACTTCACGAAGGCGTCGCCTTCGATGAGGTCCCCGAAAGCCCCTTCCTGGATGGCCTGCTTGATGAAGCGCGCGCCGTCGGTGAAGCGGTACTGGCTGATCACCGCCAGGGTCACACCCGCTTTGTCGCAGGCCTCGATCAGCCGGTCGGCCCCCTCCAGACTGGCGTCGATGGGTTTCTCCACGATGACGTGTTTCCCCGCTGCAGCTGCTTTCTCACCCAATTCGTGGTGGAGCCTGGGTGGGGCCGCGATGTCCACCACGTCGATGTCGTCCCGCGCGATGATCTCTTCGGCTGACGGCACGTAGGTTGTGCCGTGCTTCTCCGCGAACTCGCGTCCTTTCTCAGCGTTCCGCCGCCAGACGGCCACCAGCTCGTATTCGTCGACGCGTTTGAACACCTCCGCGTGCATGTTGGCGATGGTTCCCGCGCCGAGAATCCCGACTCGTAAGGTTTTTCCTGGCATGGCGTCCTCCCACCGGTGTGTGATTGCCCGGGTTCTTGAAACGCAAATTGTCACTGTTGCAGAGCTGAAAGTAAGGTTGATGTTCCCCTTCGGCTCCTTAATGTACCAAACCCAGACGGGTTGTGCAAGGGGTGGTGAGGGGTGAGTGTCGTGTGGAGGGGGTTGCATGAGACGCGGCCCTGCGATCTTGCAAGGCCCGCTCGTGGTTGGAAACGGCGCTACGACTGGAGTGGTTGTACTCTACGACGGGTTCTGGAGTGCGAAATCTCCAGATTTCGCTACGGGCTCGCAGAGCCCGTTTACGGTTCGAAAGCGACGGCTGGCGCCGTCGCAATCCAAAACGTCCGGGCGGGTGGGTGCCATCATTAGCAGCCCCGGAATTTCACCTGCAGAAACTGAGCAGCGAGCCGATAGCGAAGGAAAAGCTGGCCCACCTTTTGCAAACTGTGTCCACACCCGAATGTAGGTAAAGCTGGAGAGGGACGAAAATTTCTGTAGTCTGGGAAAATTTTTCTTGCGTTTTTTGATCCAGGTGTTTATCTTTGCCGCAACTTTTACGGGCAAAGGAGAAGAGCAACCAATGCAGCACGAGGACGTCAACAACTTCGCCGAAAGGCTGGCAACCCGCCGCGAGAGCGGTGTGGTTGTGGTGCGTCCTGTGCTGGATGAGTTCCTCGCTCTGATTCACCTCATTATTATCCTACCCCTCATTCTTCTGGGCTTGATTTCTGGCCTGCTGTTGCTTCACTAAACACCAAGCGCCAGAGATCAGCCCGAAAGCCCCAAGAAGTCACACAGTAGCAACCCAACAAAGCACACCAAACAGAAACAGGCAAAGATCTCTGGCGCAGGTGCAGAGCATCTGAAGCAACCGGTCAGCTCCCAGAGTTGAGGCGGTGAGCCTTCGGGAGGATGCGGATGCGCAGCGACGCTGTGAAGAAAGGTCCGGGCCGGGCGCCACACAGGAGCTTGCTCCGTGCTACCGGTCTGGCCGATGAAGATTTTGAGAAGCCGTTCATTGGCGTGGCCAACTCGTTCTGTGAAATCGTGCCGGGGCACGTTCATCTGCGCGAAATCGCCGAGCAGGTGAAAGCGGGAATCCGCGAAGCGGGTGGGGTACCGTTCGAATTCAACACGATCGCTGTGGACGACGGCATCGCCATGGGCCACGACGGCATGCGCTACTCTTTGCCCAGTCGCGAGGTCATCGCCGACAGCGTGGAGACGATGGTTCGGGCCCACGCGCTGGACGGTCTCGTCTGCGTCCCCAATTGCGACAAAATTGTTCCCGGGATGATCATGGGCGCGCTGCGTGTGGATGTGCCCACGGTGTTTGTGAGCGGCGGCCCCATGCGCGCCGGTCTTTTGCCGAACGGCCGCGTTGTAGACCTCATCTCGGTCTTTGAAGCTGTAGGCGAGGTGGCGCGCGGCAAAATGTCGCTGGACGAGTTGAGGGAAGTGGAGCGGCTGGCTTGCCCGGGTTGCGGTTCCTGTTCCGGTCTGTTCACCGCCAATTCGATGAACTGCCTGATGGAGGCGCTGGGAATTGCATTGCCTGGAAACGGCACCGTGCTGGCCGACACGGCTGCCCGTCGCGAGCTGGCGCGCGAAGCCGGACGACGGGCCGTGGCCCTGGTGAAAGAGGGCAAAACGATGCGCCAGTTTGTCACGGATCAGGCGGTGCAGAATGCCTTTGCGCTGGACCTGGCCATGGGTGGCTCCACGAACACCGTGCTGCACCTGCTGGCCATCGCTGCGGAAGCCGGAGTGTCGTTCCCGCTCGAGCAGGTCGACGCTCTCTCTCGCCGGGTGCCGCACCTGTGCAAGATCGCGCCCTCTTCGAATTACCACATGGAAGACCTGGCGCGGGTTGGCGGCGTGTCCACCATCCTGAAGCAACTCACCCAGGTGGACGGTGTTCTCCACGCCGACGCGCCCAGCGTAAGCGGCGGGACCCTGGCGGAGAATGTTCAGGGCGCACCGGACCCCGACGGCCAGGTTGTGCGCACGCTCGAAAATCCGTACGCCCCGGACGGCGGTCTTGCCATCCTGTTCGGCAACCTTGCACCCGAGGGTGCGGTGGTGAAGACAGCGGCGGTGGTGCCCCAGATGTTGACCTTCCGCGGCCGCGCCCGGGTGTTCGATTCCGAAGAAGAGGCGGATGCAGCGATCCTGGGCGGCGAAATCAAGCCCGGCGACGTCGTGGTGATTCGCTACGAGGGACCCCGGGGCGGTCCCGGCATGCGCGAGATGCTGGCGCCGACTTCGAACATCATGGGCATGGGTTTGGGCGAATCGGTGGCTTTGCTCACGGACGGCCGCTTTTCCGGCGGCACGCGTGGCGCCTGCGTGGGGCATGTGTCGCCCGAGGCGGCGGCCGGCGGTCCCATCGCCCTGGTCGAAGAAGGCGACACGATCGAAATTGACATCCCGAATCGAAAATTGAATGTGCTGGTAGACGAAGCCGTGCTTGAGGAAAGGCGCAAAAACTGGCGACCGAAACAGCGAAAAGGCCTCAGTGGCTGGCTGGCTCGTTACGCAGCCATGGTTACTTCCGCAAGTCACGGAGCGGTTCTGGAAATCCCGGAGTGGAACGGTTAGGATTGGAGGCGAGCGATGAGCGCTGAGATTGCAACAAGGATGCCCGAAGCCCCTGCGCGAGAGCCAAGCAGGAAGACGCGTCGAGTCAAAGTGGAGCCGGGTTACGACCTGAAAGGTTCCGACGTCCTCGTGCGCACGCTACTCGAGTTAGGGGTTGAGACGATCTTCGGCATCCCCGGAGGCGCCATCATTGATCTTTGCGACGTGACGGGGCGGTACCCCGAGTTGAACTGGATCTTGACCAAGCATGAGCAGGGCGCCGTACACGCGGCCGATGGCTACGCCCGAGTGACTGGTAAGGTCGGCGTCGTGCTTGTGACTTCGGGCCCAGGGGCCACAAACTCCGTCACAGGCATTGCGACAGCTTTCATGGACTCGAGCCCGGTGGTTGTGCTCACCGGTCAGGTGCCGCTCCGGATGATCGGCAACGAGGCGTTTCAGGAAGTCGACACGATCGGCATCACGCGGCCGATCACCAAGCACGGTTTTCTGCTGAAATCCGCGGGCGAGGTGGCCGACACGCTGCGGAAGGCTTTCTACATCGCCCGTGCTGGCAGGCCCGGCCCGGTGGTGGTCGACATGCCGAAGGATGTGCTGGCCGACCGCACCGACTACGAACCCGGCGAGGAAATCGTCGTGCGCGGCTACAAGCCGAAGATCTTCGGTCACGCCCACCAGATTTCTCGCGCGGCCGAGCGCATCAGTCGGGCGAAACGCCCGGTGCTGTACATCGGAGGCGGTGTTCAAAAACCCGAGGCGGCGGAGCTGGTGCGGCGTCTGGCGATCGACAACAACATCCCCGTCACCTCGACCCTGATGGGACTGGGAGCTTTTCCGACCGACCACCCGCTGTGGCTGGGCATGCTGGGAATGCACGGCACCTGGGCGGCCAACATGGCCATGCAGCACGCGGATCTGATCATTGCCATCGGCGCGCGCTTCGACGACCGCGTGACGGGCCGTTTGGAAGAATTCGCTCCGAACGCCGAGATCGTGCACATCGACATCGATTCCAGCGTGATCGGCAAGAACGTTCCCGTGGATGTGCCCATCGTTGGCGACGCCTACCACGTGCTGGTGGACCTGGTGCCTCTGGTTCAACCCGCGGACCACAAAGAGTGGCTCGAGGAAATCGCTGAGTGGCAGCGCAAGCACCCGCTGCGTTACCGCCGCGAACCCGGCGTGGTGAAGCCCCAGTACGTTGTGGAGCAACTGAGCGAGGTGACCGACGGCGACGCCATCATGGTGACGGATGTGGGGCAGCACCAGATGTGGGTGGCTCAGTACTACCGTTTCAAGCACCCGAAGAGCATCGTGACTTCGGGCGGCCTCGGCACCATGGGCTTTGGGGTGCCTGCGGCCATGGGCGCCACGGTGGCGCAAAAGGAATCCGAGCACGCGAGACCTGTGGTGGCCGTGGTGGGCGACGGCGGGTTTCAGATGACGTTCGCGGAAATAATCACGGCGGCTGCCTACAACCTGCCGGTCAAGGTTTTCGTGATCAACAACGGCTACCTGGGCATGGTGCGGCAGTGGCAGCAGCTCTTCTACAGCTGTCGCTACGTCAAGACGGCGCTGTACGGTGCCAACCCGGATTTTGCCAAGGTGGCTGAGGCTTTCGGGGCGCGCGGTCTGGTCATCTCGAAGCCGGAGGAAGTTCGCCCGGTGATCGAGGAGGCCATGAAGGTCGACGACGGCCCCGTGGTGGTGGACGTCCGCGTGCGCGCCGACGAGAATGTGTTCCCGATGGTGCCGGCAGGTGCGGCGCTGCACGAGATGATCGAAGAAGAAAGCTGCGGTGAATGAGGGAGGAAAGCATGGCGCAGCACACCATTTCTGTGCTGGTAGAACAGACGTTTGACGCTTTGCCGCGCATTGCCGGGTTGTTCAGCGGCCGCGGCTACCAGATCGACAGCATCAGCGTCGGTGAGGCCGAAGAGCCCGGCATGGCCCGCATGACCATCGTGACTCACGGCGACGAGAAGATCATCGAGCAGATCAACAAGCAGCTCAACAAGATCGTCGACGTCGTGAAGGTCACGGACCTGACCGAGGAGCCGTTCGTGGAGCGCGAGCTGGCTCTGGTGAAGGTGAGCGCGACCCAGAGCACGCGCAACGAGATCATGCAAATCGTCAACATCTTTCGGGCCAAGATCATCGACATCAGCCCGAAGACGTTGACGGTCGAGTGCACGGGCGGCCATGCCAAGGTGCAGGCCATCATCAGCATGCTGAGGCCGTTTGGCATCCGCGAGATTGCTCGCACGGGACGTGTGGCGCTCAAGCGGGAATTTCGCGGCGAGACTTGAAGAGCAGCACCGTCGCTCGCTGAGGGCGACGGACATGAACCCGACGCTGAGGAACGCGAGCCGAAAATTGTGCCGCGCCGTCGGCCTCCGGTTTCGGTGGAGGAGTGGGTGACCGAACCGGAGTGGGCGGAAGCTTTCGTGAACGGGACCGACGAGCTGTAAGGCAAACTGCATCAGAGCCCGAGGAATGTTCGCCGATGGGCTGAAGACGGCGGAAGGCACGGGCCGAAACGAATTCGACTGACACCGCGGACGCAGGGAGGAGCAATGCAAATCTGGTACGACTCGGATGCAGATCTGGGTGTGCTGGCGGGGAAGAAAGTGGCTGTGCTCGGTTACGGAAGTCAGGGCCACGCCCACGCGCTGAATCTGAAGGAAAGCGGCGTGGATGTGGTTGTCGGGCTGCGTGAGGGTAGCTCGTCCTGGCCGAAGGCGCAGGAGGCCGGGTTGAACGTCATGACCGTGCCGGACGCCGTGGCGGCAGCGGATGTCATCATGATTCTTCTGCCAGATCAGACTCAGCCGGACGTGTACGCGACGCAGATCGAGCCCAATCTGAAGCCGGGCAAGGCTCTGGCTTTCGCGCACGGCTTCAACATTCACTTTGGTCAAATCGTGCCGCCTCAGGATGTGGACGTTTTCATGGTGGCACCCAAAGGCCCCGGACACCTGGTGCGTCGCCTCTACACGGAAGGCCGGGGTGTGCCGTGCCTGCTGGCCATCCACCAGGATGCCACCGGCAACGCGAAGGCGGTGGGGCTGGCGTACGCCAAGGGCATCGGCGGTACCCGGGCGGGCGTCATCGAGACCACGTTCAAGGAAGAAACAGAGACGGACCTGTTCGGCGAGCAGGCTGTGCTGTGCGGCGGCGTGTCCGAGTTGATGCGGGCGGGTTTCGAGACGCTGGTCAACGCTGGTTACCAGCCCGAGATCGCCTACTTCGAATGCATTCACGAGATGAAGCTGATCGTGGATTTGATCTACGAAGGCGGCATGTCGAGGATGTGGTACTCGGTGAGCGACACAGCCGAGTACGGCGGCATGACGCGGGGCCCGAAACTGATCGACGATTCGGTGCGCCAGAAGATGGGGCAGCTGCTGGAAGACATCCGCAACGGCAGTTTTGCCAAGGAATGGGTGGCTGAGAACAAGGCAGGTCAACCCAAGTTGCAAAAGTTGCGGCAGGAGTGGAAATCCACGCTTCTTGAGAAGGTGGGGGCGAAACTTCGGGGAATGATGTCCTGGATCGGAAAGAAATCGTAGCCAGCGCGGAACGGACAAGAGAGCAAGCGAAAACGGAGGTTGAAGGCGATGAAAAGGCGAGTCGAGGTATTCGACACAACCTTGAGAGACGGGGAACAGGCGCCCGGTTTCTCGATGACGGTGAGCGAGAAGGTACGTGTAGCGGCCCAACTGGAAAAGCTGGGTGTGGACATCATCGAGGCTGGTTTCCCGATCGCCTCGGCGGGCGAGCAGGAAGCGGTTCGGCGGATCGCCCAGCAGTGCAAGACGTCCGGCGTGGCAGCGCTCTGCCGTGCGAAGAAGCAGGACATCGACGCTGCCTGGGAAGCGCTGAAGTACGCAGTGCGTCCGCGGTTCCACATCTTCCTGGCCACTTCTGACATTCACCTGGAACACAAACTGCGCATCACCCGCGAGGAAGCCATTCAGCAGGCTGTGGCAGCGGTGAAGTACGCGCGCAGCTTTGGTGCCGAGGTGGAGTTTTCACCTGAAGATGCCACACGCAGCGACGAAGGTTTTCTGATCCAGATTCTCGAAGCCGTGATTGACGCTGGTGTCACCGTCATTAACATCGCCGACACTGTGGGTTACGCCATCCCCAGTGAATTCCGTCGCCTGATTCGTTTGCTCCGTTCCGAGGTTCCGAACGCCGACAAGGCCAAGTTCAGCGTCCACTGCCACAACGACCTGGGCATGGCCGTGGCGAACACGCTTGCGGGCATCGAGGCCGGTGCCGACCAGGTGGAATGCACCATCAACGGCATCGGCGAACGCGCTGGCAACGCCGCTCTGGAAGAAGTGATCATGGCGCTGCACGTACGGAACTCGGTTTTCAACGTCGAGACGGGCATCCGTACGGAGGAAATCTACCCGACCAGCAAGCTGGTACAGGAAATCACCGGCGTGCACGTGCAGCCGAACAAGGCCGTAGTGGGCGCCAATGCCTTTGCGCACGAAGCTGGCATTCACCAGCACGGCGTGTTGTCGCACTCGTCCACGTACGAGATCATGACGCCGGAGTCGATTGGCCTGCCGTCGAACCGGCTGGTGCTTGGCAAACATTCCGGTCGGCACGCGCTGCAGAAAACGTTGCAGCAAATGGGCATCTGGGTGGACCGCGAGGACCTGAATCGGATCTACCGCCGCG